>JBOHST010000137.1:0-6492 GCA_050733375.1 Gemmatimonadales bacterium | reverse complement strand
TGGCTGGAACGAGGCGACGTGTACTTCCACGTCGGCCTCCAGAGCGGCGAGCCGCCCGGACAGGCGCTGGAGAGTCTGCAGCGCGCCATCGCGCTCGACCCCGCGGTACCCGAAGCCTATCTGCACGTGGTCCAGCTGCGCAGCATGATGGGTGACAGCGCCAACGCCTGGCCAACGCTGGACAGGCTGCGCGCCATAGCACCCACCTGGGCGGCTACCGCCGGCCTAGACCTGGCGATGCGCGCCGCGTGGCGCAACGAGAACCCCACCACGCTCCCGGTGGCGAACGCCGAAGTCGCCACCATCGTCGAACGCTATCTGCTGCTCATCTCGGACAGTGCGCCGGCGCGAGCGGTGGTCCTGGCCGATTCCTTCGCCGCGCGCGCGGCTGCACAGGTCCATCCGCCCGCCGAGCGGGTCGCGGCGCTGCTGCGGCGGCACGTGTACCATCTCGCCCAAGGCCGGTACACCGCCGCGTGGGGAATGCTGCGGGAGGCCAGACTGCTGAATGCCACGGGGCCGGAGGTGCTGGGCGCCACCTTGCTGCATCAGGTCTTGACCGGCCGGCACGCGGCCGAGGCGGACGACGCGGCCACGCAGCTGTCGGCGCTCGGCACCGCGCGGCCATTGTGGGGGTCGGCCATTCTCGCCTGGCGGCTTGCCGCCCTCGGGGCGCCGGATGCGGCCCGCGCCGGCGTGCGACCGCTGCTCGTCGGCGGCGAGTACGCGGCGTTCCGGACGGCGCTGGCCGACGGCCTGCTTGGCCTCGTCACCCTCCGCACGGGAGATTCGGTGACGGCGCGGCGCGAGCTGGCCAAGGCGAACGTCGAGTGGATCGAAACCCGGAATATCGAGGAGTTCTTCCCAAACCCGTCCCTCGCCGTCGTCATGGCGCGCCTCGATCATCGAGCCGGAGATCTCGACGCGGCATCGCGACGCGTGGCCGAAACCATTGGCCCCATCGGCATCATGTTTCGCGCCGACGCCGAGGAGCTGCGCGGCCAGATAGCCGAGCGGCGCGGCGACACGGCAGCAGCCATCCGCGCTGATCGGAACTTCGTCGAACTCTGGAAGGACGCCGACCCCGAGCTGCAACCACGAGTGGTGGCGGCACGGGCGGCGCTGGCGAGGCTGGAACGATGAAGCGGCGGAACGGCGCAAGGTCGGAAGGGTGGAAAATGACTGTTCTCCTTTCCACGGCAGCCATCCTTCCAGCATTGCACCTGTCTGCCCAATGCCCCGACGGCTCCCCACCGCCCTGCGCGTCGCCCCGACCGCCGGCCGCGCGCGTCGCCATCGACCCCGACGCCGTCGCCATTCTGCCGTTCAGCGTCCGCGGCCCGTCCGCCGACGTCGAATGGCTGCGCGAGGGCATGGTGGATCTGCTCAACATCGCGCTCGACGGTGTAGCCGAGTGGCGCGTGATCCACCCACGCGCCGCGCTGCTCGGCTCTCGCTCGGTGAGCGACTTCAGCGCGGTGAGCCAGGTCGCTCGGACGGCACGCGCCATGGGCGCCAGCACGATGATTCTCGGCCAGGCGGTCGCCGTGGGCGGCGAGCTGCGGCTGCGGGCGGAGCTGTACGATGCTGTAACCGGCATACGCCTGTCCGCCGTGGTGGCCCAGGGCCGTCTCAGCGAGCCCGGGCCGGCGGTCGACAGCCTCGCCCTCGGCCTCGTCCGTCAGCGACTCCTCGTCCGGCCCAGGGCCGTGCGCCGATCCCTCGAGGAGTACAGCACGACCTCGGTGCCGGCACTCCAGGCGTACCTTGCGGCTGAGCGACTCGCCCGCCGCGGCGCCTGGCGAGCCGCCGCGGACACGCTGTGGCGCGCGGTCGCGTACGACTCGACGTTTGGGCTCGCCTACTACGCACTGTATCGCGCGGCCTTCTACGGCACCGCGCCCAACGCCGGCGACCAGGTGGCGCTCATCCGGCGCGGGCTGCGGTACGTGCATCGTCTGCCCCCGCGGCAACGGGATCTCTTTCTCCAGATGGACGCATTCCATCAAGGCCGAAGGGCCGAGGCGCTGAGCCGTGCGGACGAGCTGGGTCAGCGATACCCGGACGACGCCGAGGCAGCCCTCCAGGAAGGCGAGGCCTACTTCCACAACGGACTGCTGGTCGGCGAGCCGCCGCAGCGCGCGCTGGACGCGTTTGAGCGGGCGCTGAGCCTCGATCCGGGCCTGCTGGGGCCGCACCAGCACGTGATCGAGCTCGTCGTCATGCTCGGCGATACCGCCCGCGCCTGGGAAACGTGGCGCCACACCCCGTTGGCCACGCCGCGGTACGACATCTACCATGGGGTCGAGCTCGCGCTGCGGACCGCGCTCCGCGGCGAGGACCCCGCGACCCTGATCGGCGACATCCCGTCCGCGGAGCGGGCCGGAACGTTGGGATGGGCGTTCACCGAAGTACTACGGATGCTCGACCGCGAGCCGGCGCGGGGGGTGGCGATCGCCGACTCGTTCACCGCCCTAGCGGTGAACCGGGCGCGCATTCGGGCGGAGCGCCTGACTCCGCTGCTGCGGCGTCACGCCCTGCGACTCGCCCAAGGGCGGTATCGTGACGCGTGGGACGTGCTCGCCCACGCTGCCGCTGCCGATCCCGCAGCGCCTGGCATGCTCGCCAGTCGGGCGACCCACGCGCTGGTTACCAAGACGCAGGTGGCGGAGGGTCGCGCGGCGGCGCGACAGCTGCTGACGAGCGACACGGCGACGCTCCAGTCCCCGGCGCTCGTCGGATGGGGGGCGGCGGTCGACGGCGACACCGCGCTGCTCGACTCGGCCCTCGCCGAGTTGCACCGGCGCGAGGCGTGGCGACCCGCTTTCGCGAAGGCCCTCGGTTCCGGCCTACGCGGGCTGGCGGCGCTCCGAGCCGGAGACTCGCTCACTGCACGGAGCCAGCTCGCCGAGGCGTCGGAGATCCGGCAAGTGTCCGGCGCGGGAGCGTACTGGTTCCCCGACGTCGAGTTCCAGATGGAGCTGGCGCGACTGGAGCGACGCGCGGGGGATCTCACCACCGCGTCGCGCCGGCTGTACGACACATTTCTCCTCTATGGGCTTCCGTATCGCGCCGCTGCCGAGGAGTTGCGCGGCCAGATCGCCGAGCAGCGTGGCGATACCCTGGCGGCGATACGCGCCTATCAAAACTTTGTTGACCTTTGGAGAGACGCCGACCCTGAGCTCCAGCCGCGCGTCGCGGTGGCGCGGGCGGCGATCGACAGACTGCGCCCGGAGTAACTTTGACTCACCCTGTTCTCGGAGAAGCCTCATGACACTGCGTCCCCACGTCGCTGGGGCCCTGGCCGCGCTGCTGGCCGGCACCCCCCTCGACGCTCAAACGCCGCGCGACATCATTGCACGCGCGCTCGCCGCGATGGGCGGCGAGCAGGCCGTACGCGGGGTCCGCGCCGTGACGACCGACTTCTACAGCGTGGCGTTCGCCCTCGGACAAGAGGAAACCCCTGAGTCGCCGGCCCGCGCATCGGTCCAGGCCGGCCGCATCATCGCGGACTACGGCGGGAACCGAAGGACGGGCAGCTTCGAGGTTCGGACCGTGGCCGGAGCCGTGAACCGGCTACGGCGCATCACCGCGGGCGGGATCGGTATGCTCGAGACCAACGGCGCCTTGGCCCCGGACCAGCCGGGCACGGTCGCGGGAGAGGAGGCGTCACTGCGCCGGGCCATGGGGCGCCTGCTGCTCGTGGCGCTCGACAACCCGGCGGCGCTGACCGGTTTGCCGGAGAAAACATGGCGCACCGCACCACACGACGGCCTTCGCTACGCCAACGGTCCCGACACGCTCGACCTGTACTTCGACCGCCGTACCGGGTTACCCACCGTCACGGTGAGAGTCACGGACGATCCGATCCTGGGCGACCGGCGCACGGAGAGCCTGTTCACGCGCTGGCAGGAGACCGGCGGCGTGCGGTTTGCACGCCAGTCCGACGTGTACGTGAACGGCCGCCTCAACACGCATTCGGTGTTCACGGCGGTCACGGTGAACCCGGAGCTCCCCGAGTCGCTGTTCGCGATTCCGGAGTCGATCGCGACGCGCGCACAGAAGGCGAACCCCGTGCCGCCTCCACCGGTGGTCACGCTCGCGCAGCTGGCGCCCGGGGTGTGGCGCGCCGAAGGCGGGTCGCATCACTCCCTCGTCGTCGAGCAGCCGGACAGCTTGATCGTCGTGGAAGCGCCACAGACATCCCGGCGCTCGCAGGCGGTGCTCGACACGCTGCGTGCGCGGTTTCCGGCCAAGCCCGTCGCGATGGTCGTGAACACCCACCATCATTGGGATCATGCCGGTGGGTTGCGAGCCTATCTCGTGGCGGGCATTCCGGTCGTCACCGCCGCCGGGAACGCCGCGTTCGCGCGAGACGTAGGGGCGGCGCAGAAGACCGTGGCGCCCGACGCGCTGTCGCGCCGCGGCCGGCCACCCCAGGTGCGCACGGTAGACGACAGTCTCGTGATCGGCTCGGGAGACGGTCGCGTCGTCGTGTACCGGCTCCCGACGGCGCACGTCGAGGGCATGCTCGCCGCCTACGTGCCCGCCGCCCGCATCCTCTTCAACAGCGACGTACTGTCTCCCGGCCCGACCCTGGCGCCGGCCGGCAGCAAGGAAATCGTCGCCTTCGTGCGGGCGCGTGGGATCACCGTGGAGCGGGTGGCGGGAGGTCACGGGGGAATCGCCACCTGGGCAGACCTGGAACAGGCGGCGGTGCAATAGGGAAGAGGGACTTCCGTCCCCCCTCTCCCGATAGGGAGAGGGGGACAGGGGGAGAGGTACCTCGACGGAAAGGGGTCAGGATTGTCGCGGCAGCCGATCCCGTTCCCGCTGCTGCGTCAGCAATCGCTCGGCGAATCGACGCGCTCGGCGAGCTCTCCCAGCTGGCGCTGCACCTGCTCCAGCTGCTGCGTGAGCTGCTGCACCTGGCGCGACGGCGCCGCTCCTCCACCAGCTGCCGTCTCGGCGATGTTCCAGTTGCGAAGCGGCAAGGCGTCAGCGTCACGAAACTCCCCCGCGACGAGCGTCACCATGTCGTACAGCCACCAGATGCCCAGGCCGCCAAAGGTGAGCACCATCGCCACCGCGCTGTGCGTGCGTCCAACGTAGAAGCGATGCAACCCGAAGACCCCCCCGATCACTCCCAGGACCAGCGCCACGGTGCGTGAGCGCTCGGAGACCTCGGGAACCTCGATTTCCTCCTCGTCCTGGGGATCGTAGGGGCCGGGCAGGTTCGCGGTCATGCGAGCAAGATACCTCCGCAACCGGCGCTGTCACTTCCGCACGATCGCCTCGGCCTCGATCTCGACCAGCATCGCCGGGTCCACCAGGCCGGAAACCTGCACCATGGTGCTCACCGGGCGGATCGCGCCGAAAATCTCACCATGCGCCCGGCCGACTTCCTGCCAGCGCTTGATGTCGGTCACGTACATGCGCGTGCGCACGACATCCTGGAGCGTCGCGCCGGTCTGCACGAGCGCGCGTTCGATGTTGCGCAGCGCCTCCAGCGTTTGCGCGTACGCATCGCCGGCGCCGACGAGCGCCCCCTGGGCATCCATCGCCGTCGTGCCCGCGACGTGAATCACGTTGCCGACCCGCACCGCGCGGGAGTACCCGACGACCGGCTCCCACGGAGTGCCGCTGGAAATGTTCTGTCTTCCGTTCAAAGTCAGAGCTCCTCGGTCAGTCGTCAGCCGTCAGTCGTCAGCCGTCAGCCGTCAGCACATGCCGCAACGCGGATTCCAGCTCCGGATAACGAAACCGGAACCCCGCGGCGAGCAGGCGGCCCGGGACGAGTCGGGCCCCGGTGAGCATCGCCTCGTCGGCGGCGGCGCGGCCGAAAACGAGCCGCAACGCGAGCGGCGGAAGCGGGACGATCGACGGACGGCCGAGCACGCGCCCAAGGGTACGGGAAAAATCCGCGTTCGTGACCGGGTTTGGTGACGCGACGTTCACCGCGCCGACCAGACCGTCGGTTTCCAGCGCGAACCGGTACGCGTCCACGAGATCATCGATCGCGATCCAGCTCCAGTATCGCCGGCCACGCCCGATCGGCCCACCCAGGCCGAGCCGGAACGGTAACAGCAGCGGCCGCAGCAATCCGCCGTGAGCGGACAGAGCCAATCCGGTGCGCATGTGCACGACGCGGATGCCGGCGGTTCGCGCCGGCTCGGCCGCCGCCTCCCACCCACGGCACACCTCGGCGAGGAATCCGCGGCCCGGTGCGCTCGCTTCAGTAAGCAGCTCGTTGCCGCGATCACCGTAATAACCGCTCGCGGACGCGCACACCAACACACGCGGTCGTCGGGTGAGGTTGGCGAGCGCCTCGGCGATCAGCGCGGTGCTCCCCAGTCGGCTCGCCGTGATCCGCTGTTTTTTTGCCGCCGTCCAGCGGCCCAGGATCGGCTCGCCCGCGAGGTGCACGACGGCATCCACATGCTCGAGCGCAAACCGGTCGATACTGTTCTGATCCGGGTCCCATGGAACGTC
>JBOHST010000136.1:0-4222 GCA_050733375.1 Gemmatimonadales bacterium | reverse complement strand
GCACTACGCACCTTCTCCGCACGACGCTTGCCGCGCGGCACTATCTTTCATTCGATGCTGAGTCTAGCAATCTCCCAATTCCGCCCCACCAAAGGCGAATACGCCGCCAACCTGGGCCGCATCGGCGTGGTGCTGGGCGAAGCGGCGGCACTCGACGTGCGGCCCGAACTGGTGGTGTTCCCGGAGACCGCGACCTCGGGTTACTTCGTCGAAGGTGGAGTGAAAGAAGTCGCGGTCACGGCGGGAACCCTGCTGCAGGACCTCGATTGCGTGTACCAGGGCCCGGGTCGCCGGCCGATCGACGTGGCGATCGGCTTCTACGAGCGGTTCCAGAACCACTTCTACAATTCCTGTCTGTACGCGACCATCGGCGGGAAAAAGCCCGAGGTCCGCCACGTGCACCGCAAGGTGTTCCTGCCGACCTATGGAGTGTTCGACGAAGAGCGATTCGTAGACCGCGGCCAGGACGGCGTGCGGTCGTTCGATACCGGTTGGGGCGGCCGGGCCGCGATTCTCATCTGCGAAGACGCCTGGCATTCGCTGGCGGGGACGATCGCGGCGCTCGAAGGAGCGCAGCTGATCATCGTGCCGAGCGCTTCGCCGGCGCGCGGCACGAGCGTCAACGAAGAAGGGACGCGGCTTCCCGCCAGCATGGTGCGCTGGGAGCGCGTTGTCCGGGGCATCGCCGAAGAGCACGGCGTTTTCGTGGCGCTCGCGAACCTGGTGGGGTTCGAGGGTGGCAAGGGGTTCCCCGGCGCGTCGGTGGTGATGGACCCGATGGGAAGCCTGCTGGTGCGCGGGCCGCTGTTCGAAGAAGGCCTGGTCACCGCTGAGCTCGAGCTGGACCAGGTCACTCACGCGCGCGCCGACGCTCCGCTGCTCGCCGACCTCCAGAGTGCGCTCCCGATCCTGGTGGAGGGGTTGGGCAAGGACGGAGGGAAAAAAAAGAGGGTTGCCAAGGTGCGATTCGATCCGCCTCGAGCCGGAGCAACCCACGCACCACGCACCACGCACTCACCGGTCCATGTCTTCCGCCGGGCGGCGGGCCAGGAGGACGTGCTGCGCATCGACGGCGATCTGGTGCGCAAATGGCTCGTCAGCTTTCTCAAGGACGAGGTGGTGCGCCGGCGCGGGTTCCAGAAGGGGATCGTGGGCGTCTCGGGCGGCGTCGATTCGGCGCTGACCGCGTTCCTCGCCGCCGAGGCGCTGGGCAAGGAGAACGTGATCGGCGTGCGCATGCCGTACCGCAGCTCGAGTCCCGAGAGCCTGTCGCATGCGCAGCTCGTGATCGACGCACTCGGCATCACCTCGCTCACCGTGGACATCACCGCCGCGGTGGATGGATACCTGGCGTCCATCGGCGACACCGATCCCAAACGGGCCGGCAACGTGATGGCGCGCGAGCGCATGATCGTGCTGTTCGACCTCTCCGCCAAGCACCACGCCCTGCCGCTCGGCACCGGCAACAAATCGGAGCGCCTGCTGGGCTACTTCACCTGGCACGCCGACGACGCGCCGCCGGTGAACCCGCTCGGCGATCTCTTCAAAACGCAGGTGTGGGCGCTGGCGCGGCACGTCGGCGTGCCCGAGGTGATCCTGTCCAAGCCCGCGACCCCCGACCTCGTCCCGGGCCAGCAAACCGAGCGGGATTACGGCTTCACCTACGAGCAGGCCGACCCGATTCTCTATTACCTGATCCGCGGCTACGGCCCCGAAGAGCTGGTGGCGCGCGGCTTCGATGCGCAGGTCGTCGCCGCGGTCAACCAGCGGCTCGAATCCACGCACTGGAAGCGCCGGCTGCCCACCGTGGCGGTGCTGTCGCAGACGGCGATCGGGGAGTTCTACCTCAGACCGGTGGACTACTGATGCAGCCACGCCATCCCAACGAATCCGAGACGGTAATGTCGGAGTTGATGATGCCGCAGCACGCCAACGTCATGGGGAACGTGTTCGGCGGCGTGATCCTGTCGCTGGTGGATCGGGTCGCGGCCGTGTGCGCCATCCGCCACTCGCGCCAGCAGTGCGTCACGGTGTCGGTGGACAAGGTCGATTTTCGCGAGCCGATCCACGTGGGCGAGCTGATCACGGCGATGGCGCGCGTCAACTTCGCCGGCCGCACCTCGATGGAAGTGGGCGTGAAGGTCGTCGCCGAGAACGTGATTTCGGGCGAGCAACGGCATACCAATTCGTGCTACGTGACCTACGTCGCGCTGGACGAAAACGGCCAGCCGTCGCCCGTGCCGCCGGTGGTGCCGGGGACGCCGGACGAGAAGCGGCGCTACGACCGCGCGGCGCAGCGGAGGGCGACGAGGGTGATGGACAGGCGATATGATCAGGGGAGAGGGGAGTGAACGATGAGTGCGTAGTGAGTTGTGCGTTGTTCGTGTCGGTGAACGGTCGGCCCGCGGTACCGCGTGATCGTGCTTCACCGTCGCGAACAACTCACTACTCACTACGCACGTGGGGAGAGGGGAAGGGATGAGGGTGGTTGCGGTGCTGGGCGGTGGCGGCGCCAAAGCCGCCGCCCACCTCGGCGCCCATCGTGCCCTCGTCGAGGCCGGACTCGCGCCGTGTCACTATGTGGCCACGTCGTTCGGGGCGGTGATGGCGGCCGCGCTGGCCGCGGGGACGAGCGACGCCGCGCTCACGGCGCAGCTCCTGGCTCCGGCGCGCCGCAACGTCGCGGCGATCGATCCCATCGCCCTCCTGAAGGGTGTCTTCGCCGACCACCTGATCAAGCCCGAGCCGCTGCGCGCGCTGATCGCCGAGCTCGTTCCCGCGACGCGGTTCGACCAGCTGCAGACCCCCCTCACGGTGACGGCGACGGATCTCGATTCGGGAGCCCTGGTGCTGTTCGGGGCGGGCCACGATGCGTCGGCGCCGCTGCACGACGTGCTGTACGCCTCGTGCGCCCTGCCGGTCTACTTTCCCGCCGCTGTCCTGGGCGGCCGCCGCCTCGCCGACGGTGGCCTGCGCGCCGTGCTCCCGTTGGAGACCGCCAGGGCCATTCCCGCCGATCTGGTGGTCGCGGTGCATACTGGGCCGGGCTTCGATGAGCTGCCGCCGCCGTCCATCCGGCCGCCCCGCTTTCCGCCCGCCCTGATCCGCGCGCACGGCACCTCGGAGCGCATCCTGATGGCGGCGCAGGTGGAGCAGGCGATCGCCGATTGGCCCAAGGGGGCCGCGCGGCTCGTGGTGGTGCGGGCGGTGAAGGAGCGCGAGGCGACGTTCGCGGTCGGCAACGCGAAGCGGTACATCGAGGCTGGTTACGAAGAGACGAGGCGAGCGATTAGGTTATCCGCATGCTAGCCTCTGCCGTGATGATCTCGGACCCCATAGTCGCGGCCGCCGGTGCCACCTCCGCCGAGGTGGCGGCGCTGATGCGCTCCCGGAACATCTCGGTCGTACCGGTAATCGACGATCCGAAAGGACGCCGCTACCTCGGCACCGTCTCGGACCGCGACATCGTGACGCAATGCGTAGCGCTGGGACACGACCCCACGGAATGCTCGGCGCAGGATCACATGCGCACCGATACGCCCGTCGTGACGCCCGCCACCGAGCTGGCGGGTTACGAGCTGTCGAAGCAGCTCGATGCGGCGGATCATCATGTCCGGTCGACGATTGTGGTGATAGACGAGGATAGGAGGGTGGTGGGGTTTATACCGCATCCGGAAGAGGTTGCGGGAGTTGTGATCCGATAGGTGTGAGTAGTGCGTAGTGAGTTGTTCAATCCGGCCCTCCACGGAACTACGGTGACGAGGGCCATCCCATCGTAACCGGCACTACATCGTGAACCGTCAAATACAACGCACAACGCACTACTTACACATTTGCTTAGATTCTCCCTCGTGCGCAAATACTTCACGGTGACCGAGGCCAACCGCACTCTCCCCCTCGTTGGCCGCATCGTGTCCGACATCACCGCCCTGTATCCCCGCTGGCGCGACCTCGTGTACCGCTACGAGCTCGTCGCCGTCCAGGCGCGGCCCGACTGGGGCGAGTCGCCCGAGCAGCTCGAGTTGAGCCGGCAGATCGAAGCGATCGCCGCCGACATCAGCCGCTACCAATCCGAGCTCGAGGAAGTGGGCTGCGTGTTCAAGGGATTCGAGCAGGGGCTGGTGGATTTCTACGGCCAGATCGACGGGCGGGATGTGTTCTGGTGCTGGAAGAACGGTGAAGCGAAGATCGAGTACTGGCACGAGATCGAGGCGGGATACGC
>JBOHST010000135.1:0-4299 GCA_050733375.1 Gemmatimonadales bacterium | reverse complement strand
GCTCCGGTGCCCCCCGGGGTCGGGGCTCGGTACGGCGGGAAGCGAGGGTCATGGCGGGGCGGCGATCACTCACTGCAGGATAGGGGATCGCAGGCGGCTCGCAAGGGGTGGATCTCCCTTGAATCCGCTCGCCCGGCCGCCGATATTGGCCTGCCTTTGTCGACGCGGCAGGCGTTGTCGTGCCCGCGAGCTCGGTCGCCTGGACCAGCACCGACACCGGCGTGGCGCGGATCGACGCGACGGGCCTGATCCGGACCGTGCGAGTCGGCGTGGCCACGATCCGGGGAACCGTCGCTGACGAGGTCGCCGAGCAGCTGATTGCGGTCACCGACCCCGTGTTGGTCGGCGCCGGCGACATCGGGACCTGCGTGTCTACCAACGACGAGGCCACGGCCCTGCTGCTCGACAACCTCGCCGGCACGGTGTTCACGGCCGGCGACAACGACTACGCGGACGCGACCCCGCCCCGGAGTACAGTGTCTGCTTCGATTCGACCTGGGGTCGTCATTTCCCGCGCATCCGCCCCGCGCCGGGAGAGGATGACCGGCGCAACAACACGCTCGATGAGTATCTCGAGTATTTCGGGGCGGCGGCACGCCCTCCCGCCGGTTACTACAGTTACGATCTCGGCGCCTGGCATGTGGTAGTGCTCAACGCCGCGCCCGCAGTCGACGCTACCCAGCTGAGCTGGCTCATCGCCGATCTCGCGGCCCATGCGGCGCTCTGCACGGTGGTGATCGCGCATCGCCCCCGGTTCAGCTCCGGCAACAGCGGCAGCTCCTCTGGCATGTCCGCGGTGTTTCAGGCGTTGTACGACGCCGGAGTGGAGCTGCTGATCTCGGGCAACGACCACGACTACGAGCGCTTCGCCCCTCAGGCCCCCGACCAGACGAGCGATCCCGGCAGCGGGGTCGTGCAATTCGTTGTCGGGACGGGCGGCAAGAGTCATGGGGATATCAACCTGCCGCTCGAGCCGAACAGCGTCGCGCAGAACGACGACACTTACGGCGTCCTCCGGCTCGTGCTCCACCCGACGAGCTACGATTGGCGCTTTTTCCCCGTTCGGGGGCGTACCTTCACCGACGCGGGCAGCGCAGACTGCCACTAGGGTCCCTCGCGAAAAGACGCCCCGGTGCTCCCCAGGAGCCTGGGGCTTCATGTGCGGAAACCGCCTGCACGGTGTTTCCCTACGGTTCTACCTCGACGATTTTTCTCGACGATTTTTTCTCTACGTGGTTTTCTTGCAGCGGAATGGGCCTGGGTAGAGTTGAACTACCGACCTCACGCTTATCAGGCGTGCGCTCTAACCACCTGAGCTACAGGCCCTCGTTGTTGCATGACTCATGACGTCAAGCGGGAGCGCCACACTCGGCATAGCATCACGCCCCCAACCGGTCAACCAAATTAGCTCGGTGCTGGCCGACGCGGTACTGCACATGCTCGCGCGCTCCTCCGCGGAGGCATACTTTTCATCCGCGATGAGCGACATCATAGGCCGGCTGCGGACCGTTCTTGCCGCTCGGTACCACCTCGAACGACAGATTGGCATGGGCGGTATGGCCACCGTCTACTTGGCGCGCGACGTCAGGCATGAGCGCCAGGTCGCCATCAAGGTGCTCAGGTCGGAACTGGCCGCACGCCTGGGCCGGGAGCGCTTCCTGCAGGAAATCAAGGTTACGGCCAATCTGCAGCACCCCAACATCCTCCCACTCTACGACTCCGGCGCGGCCGACGAGTTCCTCTATTATGTGATGCCATTCATGGAGGGCGAGTCGCTGCGCGCGAAGATCCATCGCGACCGGCAGCTGAGCGTGGAGGAGACGATTGAAATCGCCAGGGCGGTCGCCGCCGCGCTCGACTACGCCCATGAACACGGCGTCGTTCACCGCGACATCAAGCCCGAAAACGTCCTGCTGCAACGCGGACAAGCGCTCGTCGCCGATTTCGGGATCGCCCTGGCCGTCAGCGCGGCCGGTGGCGCGCGCCTCACCGAAACAGGACTCACCATCGGGACGCCCCAGTACATGTCGCCCGAGCAGGCAACGGGCGATCGGGCGCTGGACGCGCGCAGTGACATCTATTCATTGGGCGCCATCACGTACGAAATGTTGACCGGTGACCCGCCGCACAACTCGAATTCGGTCCAAGCGATCATCGCCAAGGTTTTAGCGGAAAAGCCGTCGCCGATTTCGCACAGCCGAGACCTGGTACCGGCGAATGTCGACGCTGCCGTGCAACGCGCGCTCGCCAAGAGCCCTGCCGACCGGTTTGTACGCGCCGCGCACTTTGCCGACGCCCTCACCAATCCCGGTTTCAGACTACCCGAAACCGGACAGGTGAGTATCGCCGCTACGCTCCGTGGACGGCGTCGAACGATCTGGTGGGGGGCTGCCGCCTTCGCGACGCTCGCCATCGCGCTGTTCATCGGCTGGTCACTGCGCTCCGCGGTGACACCGCGCGCCGGAGCGCGTGAGGCCCGTCCGGCGGTGTTCTTCCTCCCCCTGGATTCCGGCGCGGCCATCCCCGGATACCCGGCCGTTTCGCCCGACGGGACCATGCTCGTCTATCCAGCGGGCGAAGCCGGTTCGAACCGTCTGTATCTGCGACATCTCGACGACCCCATGCCCACACCCGTTCCGAAAACGGAGGGGGCGCACAGCGCATTCTTTTCCCCGGATGGGGAGTGGGTGGGATTCGTTACCGATCAGTCACTGAAGAAAGTCCGTCTGGAAGACGGCAGTGAGGGGGTTATCGCTCCGTACGTCGAGGGATTGGCCGGTGCGACGTGGGGTGAAGACGATATGGTTCTGCTCGCAACGTTGCCGGGGGGATCGTTGTTCGGGGTCCCGGCGAGGGGTGGCGTGCTCACCCCGCTGGTCATCGCGCAAGACACCTTCGCGATGGGTTTCTTTTTTCCGCACCTCCTCCCTGGAGGGAGAGCGGTTGTATTCAACACTGAGGCAGCCGGCGGCCTGATCGGGGTCCTCAACCTGAAGACCGGGGAACGCAAGACGTTCGGTCGCGGGCTACGGCCCAGCTTCATCGAGACGGGCCATCTGATCTTTGCAAACCCGGAAGGCCGTCTCGCGATCCAGAAGTTCGATCTCCAGCAACTCGACACGATTGGGCCGCCGAGCGTTCTGCCCGAAGCGCTCGGCGTCGGCCTCGGCAATGCGTTCTATTCCGTGTCGCGCGGCGGCACGCTGGCGATCATTCGCGCAGCGGGTACGGACCTCGACCTGGTGTTGTTCGACCGCACCGGGCGTGAGCAGATACTCTTCCGCAGCGGCGGCTTCTGGGCGCCACGGTTCTCCCCCGACGGGAATCAAATTGCCTTCGGTGCCCGGAACCCAGACGACATTTGGATCTACGACTTCCCCACGCAAACGCGCCGGCGTCTGACGCTCGACGGCGCAAGCAACAACGATCCCACCTGGAGTCCGGACGGCAAGCAAATCGCCTTCGCCGCGAACCGGCCTTCTCGCAAGGATCTGCTCGTTCGCAACGCCGACGGAACCGGCAGCGAACGACAGCTCGTCGTGAGGGATGGGCTGCAGTGGCCTTCCGACTGGACACGCGACGGATTCATCATCTTCACCGAGGTCCCATTGGACGAAGACCGGGACATCCTGGCCGTCAAGGCGGACGGCAGCGAGTCGCCGTTTCCGTATCTCGATACCCCCTTCATCGAGAAGTCGGCGGATGTGTCACCCGACGGCCGCTGGATCGCGTACGACTCCAACGCCCCCGGCCGGTTCGAGGTGTTCGTCACCAGATTCCCACAACGCTCCGCGACACCCGTGATCGTGTCCGCCGCGGGCGGAAGGAATCCGCGATGGGGGCGAGATGGTCGGGAATTGTTCTATTGGAATGACAAGCGGCTCATCGCCGTGCGTCTCGATATGCGAGACGGCCCGCGGGTACTGAACTACAGCACCGTGCTGGAGACAAACTATGCCAGTGCCGACCATCCGAACTACGACGTGCACCCCGATGGCATTCGATTCGTCGTTGTAACAGGTCGCGCGCGGCCACAGCGGATCCTAGTGGCCATCAATCCGTCTTCGCTCGCGGGCCAGCGACGGTAACGACCCTGCACCTGGCGGATTCGGCTTTTTGAAGGCGCAGCCGGAAACACCTACGCGGCGCGCTCGTTCGAGGCGGTGATGTTTGCCGGCGCGTCGGCCAGCGTGTTCAGGAACGCCGTGAATACCCGCTCCGCCCACCAGCGGCGGCACTTCGTGATCTCGGCCAACGCCGCTTCGATCGAGAGCCCGGGCCGGTAGGGGCGGTCGGTGG
>JBOHST010000134.1:0-5191 GCA_050733375.1 Gemmatimonadales bacterium | reverse complement strand
TCCTGGAGGATCACGACGGGCGTGTTGGTCGTGCGGTCGAGGCCCAGGTGGGCGACGCGGACCTCGATTACCGCCGACATCAGGTGCCCTGGTCCCAGGACGCGAGGTAGCGCTGCTGCTCGGGTGTCAGCACATCAATGTGCACTCCCATCGCCGCGAGCTTGAGGCGAGCGATTTCCCGATCCAGGTCGGCCGGAATGCGATGCACGTCGCGCCCCAGCGTCGCCGCGCGCTGCACGACGTATTCCGCCGCCAGGGCCTGGTTGGCGAACGACATATCCATCACGCTGGCCGGATGCCCCTCCGCCGCGGCCAGGTTCACGAGCCGTCCTTCGGCCAGCACGAACAACCGCTTCCCGTCGAGCCGCCATTCCTCCACGGAATCGCGTACGCGGGTCGGTCCCTGAGCCGCCCGGCCGAGCCCCTCGAGGTCGATCTCGACGTTGAAGTGTCCCGAGTTGGCGATCACCGCACCGTCCTTCATAAGGCGCATGTGCTCGAGCCGCACGACGTGGACGTTCCCGGTGAGGGTGACGAACACGTCGCCCAGCGGCGCAGCCTCGGCCATCGTGGCCACCCGGTAGCCGTCCATCTGCGCCTCGAGCGCCTTGAGCGGGTCGATTTCGGTGACGATCACGTTGGCCCCGGCGCCCCGCGCCCGCTGCGCGAAGCCACGGCCGCACCAGCCATACCCCGCCACCACGACCGTGCTACCCGCGATGAGGTGGTTTGTGGCGCGCAGGATGCCGTCGAGCGTCGATTGGCCCGTGCCATAGCGGTTGTCGAACAGGTGCTTGGTATCCGAGTCATTCACCGCGATCACCGGGAACTGCAGGACGCCGTCCTTGGCCATCGCCTTCAGCCGCACGACGCCCGTGGTGGTTTCCTCGGTGGACCCGATCACCCCCTTCACCAGCGCCTGGCGGTCGGCCAGCTTCAGCGTCTCGACCCAGCGCCGCACCGGCGGCGCGAGGTCGTCGAGCCGGTTGAGCGCGATCATGTGCAGCGCGCCGACCAGATCCGCCCCGTCGTCCATCGTGACGTCGGGCCGGTGGGCCAGCGCCGCGCGAATGTGGTCGTAGTAGGTGGCGTGGTCCTCGCCCTTGATGGCGAACACCTTGATGCCGTGATCGCGCACCAGGTGAGCCGCGACGTCGTCCTGGGTGGAGAGCGGATTCGAAGCGCACAACGCCACGTCGGCGCCGCCCGCCTGCAAGGTCACGGCGAGGTTGGCCGTTTCGGTCGTCACGTGCAGGCAGGCCGCGAGACGCCGGCCAGCAAGCGGCTGCTCGCGTTCGAACCGCTCGCGGATCTGCCGCAGCACGGGCATCGAACGCTCGGCCCACTCGGTGCGGCGCCGGCCTGCATCGGCGAGCGCCAGATCCTTCACATCGGAAGCGGCGCCTGGTGCCGTCGCGGTCATGCCCGAGCCTTTGCGGTCTGGTAGCGTTTGGAGCGTTGCACGGCAAGCCGCAGGTCCTCCACGCGGTTCGTGTGCTCCCAGCTGAACAGCTCGACGTCGTGATCGCCCACCCGTCGGGGGTGCGGGTCGCGACCGAAGTGCCCGTACGTGGCGGTGGGCCGGTAGATCGGGGCGCGCAGCCGCAACGCCTCGATGATCGCGGCCGGAGTGAGATCGAACACCTCTCGCACGGCGTCTTCCAGCGCTTCGGCCGGAGCCGTCGCGGTCCCGAACGTCTCGACCATGACCGAGACCGGCTCCTTGACCCCGATGGCGTACGCCACCTGACACTCGCAGCGCCGGGCCAAACCCGCCGCGACGATGTTCTTCGCCACCCAGCGCATCGCGTACGCCCCGGAACGGTCCACCTTGGAGGGATCCTTGCCGCTGAAAGCACCGCCGCCGTGGCGCGCCATCCCCCCATACGTGTCCACGATGATCTTGCGTCCGGTGAGCCCGGCGTCTCCCTGCGGCCCGCCGACCACGAAGCGTCCCGTCGGGTTCACCAGGACGTCGGCATCCGCCACCGAAAACCCCTCCCGGTCGAGCACCGGCCGCACCACCTGCTCGATGATCCCGGCGCGTAGGTCGGCATTGTCGACCTTGTCCGAGTGTTGCGTCGACACGAGCAGCTTGGCGATCCCCACCGGCTTGTCGCCCTCGTAGACGACGCTCACCTGCGTCTTGCCATCGGGACGGAGCCACGGCAGCTCGCCGCGCTTGCGCACCGCCGCCAGCTCCTCGGCGAGCCGGTGCGCCAGCACGATCGGCAGCGGCATGAGCGAAGCCGTCTCGTTGGTCGCGTAACCGAACATCATCCCCTGGTCCCCGGCCCCACCCCGGTCCACGCCCATCGCGATGTCGCCGGATTGCTTGTCGATCGTCGTCAGCACGGCGCACGTCTGCGCGTCGAACCCGAAATTCGCGTCGGTATAGCCGATCGACTGGATCGTACCGCGGACGATGTCGGGAATGTGGACGTAGGTCCGGGTGGTGATCTCCCCGGCGACGACCGCCATACCGGTCGTGACGAGCGTCTCGCACGCCACGCGGGCCGTGGGGTCGCTCACCAGAATGGCGTCGAGGACCGCGTCGGAGATCTGATCCGCGATCTTGTCGGGGTGACCTTCCGTGACCGACTCGGAAGTAAAGACGTGGCGTGTGGAGGGCATAATAACCTTGGAGGTCTCAGGTTTTGAAGCTAGCCGAGCGTCGACCGGCGGGCAACCGGGCGTCGGGATCGAGCAGCGCCGGATCGAGGCACGCGGCCACCGCTTCGCGCAACACGTCCAGCACTTGCGTGTCGGTGCGTGCGTTGAGCGCGGCGCCGGCCGCGGCTTCGGCCTGACTGCGGCTGAGTTGGCGTACGACCCAGCGAATGAACGGCAGCGCCGGCGGCGCGACGGAGAATGTCTCGTAGCCAAGACCGATCAACAGGAACGTGGACAACGGATCCGACGCCATTTCGCCGCACACGCTGGCGGGTTTTCCGGCGGCGCGCGCCGCGTCGGCCACTTGCTTCAGCAGTCGCAAGACGCTCGGATCGTGCGGCGTGAAGCGGTCGGCGAGACGCGCGTTCCCACGGTCCACCACCAGCGTGTACTGCGTCAGATCGTTGGTGCCGACGCTCAGAAAGTCGCTCACGTCCGCCAGTCGGTCGGCGAGCACCGCCGCGGCGGGCGTCTCGACCATTACGCCGATCGGCACCGTGGCGGCGGCGCGCACACCGTCGCGCGCGAGGCGCTCGCTTTCCTCGGCGACCATCTCGCGGGTGCGATCGACCTCCTGGAGGCGCGTCACCAGCGGAATCATGAGGTGAATCTGCGCGTCGGCCGCCGCGCGCAGCACCGCGCGGATCTGGGCGCGGAACACTTCCGGCTGATCGAGACACACGCGGATCGCGCGCCACCCGAGGAACGGGTTCGCTTCGGGCGGCGCCTGGAACGCCGCCGGGAACTTGTCGCCGCCGAGATCGAATGTGCGCACCACCACGGGATGCTCCGCGAACGCCTTGCCGACGCGGGCGAAGTAGTGCGCCTGCTCGTCCTCGGACGGCAACGCCGACTGCCCGGTGACCAGAAACTCGGTCCGCAGCAGACCCACGCCCTCCGCCCCATGCTCCCGGGCCGCCTCGATCTCATCCGGCAAGTCCACGTTGCCGCGCAACGCGATCCGCAACCCGTCGGTCGTGACGGCCGGCAGGTGCACGACCCGCTCCAGATCGACCAGCAGCTCGTGGCGCCGGTTGTCGCGTTCGATCGCTTCACCAATTTCGGTTTCGGTGGGATCGAGCAGCACCGTCCCGCGGGTGCCGTCCAGAATGATGGTCGTGCCCGATTCGATGCGATCCACGGCGCCCCGCAGCCCCATCACCGCCGGCATGCCCATCGAGTGCGCGAGGATCGCCGCATGGGAGGTGCGCGTGCCCTCTTCACTCACCAGGCCGACGACGTGCTCGCGGTCGAACTGGACGGTGAGGCCCGGCGCCAGCTCACGCGCGACCACGATGGACGGCCGCGACATATCCTCCCATAGGTCGTCGGCGGGCAGGTGCATGAGGTGACGCACCGCGCGGATCGTGATGCCGTTGAGGTCGGCGATCCGCTCCTTCAAGCGGGCGTTGCCGGTGCTGGTCCACGCATCCCGCATTTCGAACGCCTTGAATTCGAATGCTTTTTCCGCCGTGAGGTGATTCTCGCGGATCAGATCCTCGATGCCGCCGATGAAATCGACGTCCTCGAGCATCAGCATCTGCGCGTCGAAAATGCGCGCTTCGTCGACGCCGGCGCGGTCCACCGCCCGGTCCTTCAGCTCCGCGATGTGGCGCTGGACGTCGCGCACCGCGGCGCGCAGCCGGCGCACCTCCCGTTCCACCTGCGAACGCGGCACCACGCGGTGCGGCACTTCGGGGAGCGCCCAACGCACCACCGCCGCCGGGCCGATGGCGATCCCGGGCGACACGCCGATCCCGCGCAATAGACGATCGCTCATGCCGGGGTCCGCTCGGATTCGGGCTCGGGGTCCTCGTCGTCGACCCCTGACCCGGTGAGGTGCATTTCGTGGAACCCGGCCGCGACGAGCGCGAGCAGGGCGTCCATCGCCTGTTCGGCGTCCTCCCCGTCGGTACGGATGCGCATGGCGGAGCCACGCTCGGCGGCGAGCATCATGACCCCCATGATGCTCTTGCCGTTCACCCGCAAGTCGTCCTTGCTGACCTCCACGGCGCAGCGGAACCGACTGGCGATCTTCACGAACTCCGCCGCCGGCCGGGCGTGCATGCCGAGGGGGTTCACGATCTGCGCGTCGCGCTCGATCACCGCCATACCCACCCCGCGACCAGCGCCGCCCCGACGGCGGCGAGGCCGAGTCGCATACCGGTAACCAGCCCCGGTCGCCAACGCAGCAGTCCCACCCCGACCACGGCGAGTCCGAGGAACGCCAACACCGACGCGCGCGGGAACGGGGCTGCAAGCCAGCCGGCGGCGAGCGGCAGGCAGAAGCCGCTGGCGAAGGCCATCGCCGGCAGCACGAGGGCGAGCGAGCGTTGCAGCACCGGATGTCGCAGCGCGACGGCGACGCCCGTCCCCGCCGACCAGCCGGCGCGCAACGCCCACCAGCGCAGCGCCACGTGCCCCAGGTTGTAGATCAGGAGGAACCCGGCGATCGCCCACCACCCGGCGCCCAAGGCGATCGCGGCGATCGCCGCCGCGGACAGCAACGGCAACCATC
>JBOHST010000133.1:0-5359 GCA_050733375.1 Gemmatimonadales bacterium | reverse complement strand
TGCCTCCTCGTCGAGCACGACGATGGCCTGGTGCTGGTAGACACGGGGATCGGCAACAAAGACGACGCGAAATTCCGGGACATCTACGGCGTCGAGAATGCCGGCGTGGGCGGGCGGACGCTGCTCGAAGACGCGCTCGCCGAGCTGGGGCACAGCCCCGAGGACGTCCGGTGGGTCATCAATACCCACCTCCATTTCGACCATGCGGGCGGCGATACCGCTCGCAATCCCGCGGGGGAGGTGACCCCGAGCTTCCCGCGGGCGCGCTATGTCGTCCAGCGCGGCGAGCTCGCGTTCGCGCACCACACCAACGAACGCACCGCGGCGAGCTACCTGGTCCCGAATTTCGCCGCGATCGATTTCCAGCTGGTCGACGGCGAGGCGGAGGTGTTGCCGGGGATCCGCTGCCTCCCCACGCCAGGGCACGTGCCCTTCCATCAGTCCGTGTTGGTCGAGAGCGGCGGGGAGCGCGCCTGCTTCCTCGCGGATCTCGTGCCGACGGCGGCGCACCTGCCGCTCGCCTGGATCATGGGATACGATCTCGAACCGCTCGTCACCCTGGAAACACGGCGACACCTGTATGGCCGCGCCGAGGTGGAAGGGTGGCGGCTGTGGTTCGAGCACGATCCCGTGGTGACGTCGGGCCGCCTGGGACGTGACGGCAAGGGGTTCGGCCTTGTGGACCCCGTTCCCAGGGCATAGCTTCTAGCCCGAGCATAGGGCAAGCGGGCGCCGACGGCGCCCCACCTCCAGGCCTCTCCGCCGTGCGCGGGGAGAGCTCCAGGGTTCGAGACGGCGCTGTCAGGCGTCAGCCGTCAGCCAACAGCGTTGCGAAGCTGACGGCTGCACGTTGATGACTGAGGGCCGACGTGGCGGACTCCGGAGCGACTGGAGTCCGCGTTTTGCTTCAGTACAGGAGGCGTGCACCTGGCAATCGAGAGCAGCAGTAACAACAAACAGCCTCGCACCCGGATCAACCGGCAAATTCGCATCAGCCCCGTACGGGTCATCGCCGATGATGGCACGCAGCTCGGCGTATTGTCGATCGACGAGGCCCTGGCGGCGGCGCAGGAACGCGGGCTCGACCTGGTGGAAGTTGCCCCATTGGCCCGCCCTCCCGTGGTCAAGATCATGGACTACGGGAAATTCAAGTTCGAGCAGGCGAAGGCAGCCCGCGCGGCCAAGAAAAAGCAGCACGTGATCCATCTGAAGGAAGTGAAGTACCGCCCGGGGATCGACGAGCACGATTTTGCGTTCAAGACGCGGCATGCGCGCGAGTTCCTGGAGGACGGCAACAAGGTCAAGGTGACGATGATGTACCGGGGGCGGCAGATGGCGCATATCGAGCTCGGACGGGAAGTGCTCGATCGGGTCGCCGCCGAGCTCAAGGACATCGGAAAGATCGAGCAGGAGCCCCGGCTCGAAGGTCGCAATATGTCGATGGTGATGGCGCCGAAATGAGGTCGGGTCGTCAGTTGTCGGTCTTCAGTCTTCAGGCGTGAGCCTTGTATGACGGAGCTGACGACTGAGTACTGAACACTGAGGACTTGAAGATGCCGAAAATGAAATCCAAGCGCGCGCTGCGCAAACGCGTCCGGCTCACCGGCTCGGGCCGGTTGCGCCGTCATCGCGCGATGAAGAGCCACATCCTGACCAAGAAGCATCCGAAGCGGAAGCGCCACCTGCGCAAGGCGGCGCTCGTCGCGCATGCCGACGAGCGCCGTCTGAAGCGCATCCTGATGGCGTAAGGAGACCGCCATGCCCCGCGTCAAAAGCAACGTCGCGCGCCTGAAGCGCAAGAACAAGGTGATGAAGCTCGCCAAGGGATACTGGGGCGGACGGAGCAAGCTCTGGAAGGCCGCCAAAGAGGCCGTCGAGCGGGCGCAGAAATACGCCTACCGCGACCGGCGCCGCAAGAAAGGCGAATTCCGGCGTCTCTGGATCACGCGCATCAACGCCGCCGCCCGGTTGCACGACCTGTCCTACAACCGCCTCATGAGCGGCCTGCGGAAGGCGGGGGTGGAGATCAACCGCAAGGTGCTCGCCGATCTCGCCGTACGGGATCCCCAGGCGTTCGAGCAGCTGGCGGAGGTCGCGAAGAAGGCCCTCTGAGCATGCGCGACCTCCTCGCGAGCCTCGATGGCCTGCGGGAGCGTCTCGGCGAGATTCCCCAGGCGGACGAGCGCCGGCTCCAGGAACTGCGCACCGAGATCCTGGGTCGCAAGGCCGGCACCCTCACGGAAATCCTCAAAGCGCTTCCAGCGCTCGATCCGAACGCCCGGAAGTCGGTGGGCGGGGCGGCGAACGCGCTCAAGCGCGAGCTCGAAGCGGCGATCGAGGCGCGCGAGCAGGAGTTCGCCCGGGCGGCGGGTGGGGTCGGCGATCTGGATCCGACCATGCCCGGCCGCGACCAATGGCGGGGTGGCCTGCACCTCGTCACCCAGGTGGTGGACGAGATCTGCGAGATCTTCCGGGAGCTGGGGCTCACCCGCGTTGTCGGCCCGGAGGTGGAGACCGAGCGCAACAACTTCTACGCGCTCAACTTCCCCAAGGACCATCCGGCGCTCGACTCGCAGGACTCGCTCTACGTCGCGGACAATCTGCTGCTGCGCACCCACACCTCACCGGTTCAGGTCCGGACCATGGAGGCCTCCAAGCCGCCCATCCGGGTCGTGATTCCGGGCCAGGTGTACCGCCGCGATCCGTTCGACGCGTCGCACGCGCCCGTGTTCGAGCAGATCGAAGGGCTGGTCGTGGACGAAGGGATCTCGTTCGTCGACCTGAAAGCGACCCTGAGCCGCTTCGCGCGTCGCTTTTTCGCGGCCGATACCGCCGTCCGGTTCCATCCCTCCTTTTTCCCGTTCACCGAGCCGTCGGCCGACATGAGCGTGCGCTGCACCGTGTGCGACGGGCGCGGCTGCCCGACCTGCAAGCAGAGCGGCTGGATGGAAATTCTGGGCAGCGGCATGGTGCATCCCGCCGTGCTCGAGAACTGCGGCATCGATCCGGAGCGCTTCACCGGGTTTGCATTCGGGATGGGCCCGCACCGCATCGCCATGCTTCGCTACGGTATTCCGGATATCCGGTTGCTCTACGAGAGCGATGTCCGCTTTCTGGCGCAGTTCGCAGGAGGGGTGCGGTGATCCTCTCGCGCCGCTGGCTGGAGGCCCTGTTGGGTCGCTCGCTCGACGTGCGCGAGATTGAGCGGGTGCTCACCGCCTACGTCTCTCCGGTCGAGGGCGTCACGCCGCTGCACCAGGATCTGGGCGACGTCCTCATTGCCCGCGTGCTCGAGGTGAAAAAGCACCCCAACGCCGACCGGTTGAGCCTCTGCGTCGTCGATGCCGGAGGCACGGGCGGGCCGGTCGAAGTAGTGTGCGGCGCGCCCAACGTGCAGGCGGGCAAGACGTATCCCTACGCACCGGTGGGCTCGGTTCTGCCGGGCGGCCTGAAACTCGAGCGACGCAAGATCCGCGGTACCGAGTCGAACGGGATGTTGTGCTCGGCGAAGGAGCTGGGTCTGGGGCAGGACTCGGACGGCATTCTTGAGCTCGACTCCGCAGCGCCGCCGGGGACACAGTTTCTCGACGCCATGCCCATCGCTGACGACCAGATCGCGCTCGAGGTCTACGCCAATCGTCCCGATCTCCTGTGCCATCGCGGCGTGGCGCGCGAGCTCGCGGCCACGCTCGGCGGCACGGTGAAACTGTCGGTGATCCCCGGGGCGACCCCACTCGCACTCGCTCCCGTCCGAAGTGCGGGGCGCGACGGAGTCACGGACGGCGTGCGGGTCGTGGTGGAAGACGTCGAAGGGGCGCCTCGCTACATGATCGCCGTGATCCGCGGCGTGCGCGTCGCGCCGAGCCCCGCCTGGCTCGCCGGCCGGCTGTCGGCGGCGGGGCAGCGGCCGATCAACAACATCGTCGACGCGACGAACTACATGCTGCTCGAGCTGAATCAGCCGCTCCACGCCTTCGATCTGGCGCAACTCCGCGGGGCGGCCGTGGTGGTGCGCCGGGCGAAGCCGAACGAGCGGATCGTGACGTTGGATGGTGTGGAACGAACGCTCAGCGCCGACATGACCGCGATCTGCGACGCGGAGCGCCCCACGATCGTGGCGGGCGTGATGGGGAGCGTCGAGTCCGAGGTGTCGGCGACGACGACGGACCTGGTGCTCGAGTGCGCCTATTTCCAGCCGACACGGATCCGACGCACGCGCCGGGCGCTCGGACTGGCGAGTGAATCGAGCTATCGCTATGAGCGAGGCATCGACATGCTTGGCATGCCGGATGCGCTGCGCCGCGCTATCGAGCTCATCGTCGCGGTGGCAGGCGGCACGGTCCGGGAGCCGCCGCTCGATCTCTGGGCGGAGCCGCAGCAGCCGCGCAGCGTGTTCTTGCGCCCCGAGCGCGTCGACCGGGTCCTCGGCGTGTCCTTTGCCCGGACGGAGATCGAACAGCTGCTCTCGAGCGTCGGCTTCGTGGTCGCTCCCAAGGACGAGCGACTCGCCGTCCAGGTCCCGGGCTGGCGACCGGACGTAACTCGCGAAGTGGATCTGATCGAGGAGGTCGCCCGCCTCAAGGGCTACGAGGCGTTTCCGGACGAGTTGCGGCCCTACCGTCCCAGCACGGTGCCCGCCGCGCCCGCCGAGCTCGCGTTAGCACGCGTGCGGGAGCGGATGGCGCGGGCCGGATTCCTCGAGGCGCGCACGTCGTCGCTCGGACCGTCCGACGGCCCGGATGCCGTCGCGCTGCGGAACCCATTGTCGACCGAGGAGGGGTACCTGCGCGGCCGCCTGCTCCCCGGACTGGTGCGGCGCGTGGAGCACAACTGGACGGTCCGCGAGCGGGACATCCGCCTGTTCGAGGTCGGGACGGTGTTCAAAGCCCGCCCCGGGGAGGCTCCGGAGGAACGGCCATCCTTGGCCGGGGTGCTCACGGGGGCCCGTCGCCCGGGCCACTGGACCGAGGGTGCGAAAGTGCCTGATATGGACATCTGGGACCTCAAGCGCCACTTTGAGTTAGCTGTCGCGGCAGCCGCCCCAGGCGCGCGGGTCGTCCCGGCCAATGAGGGCGGCGTGTGGAGCGCGGTGGGCGAGACTGGACGGGTCGTGGGGAGTGCCGGTCCCCAGGCGGCCGATGCGCCGAAGTGGGCCGGTGCCCTCCTGGGGTTTGAGGTGGAGATCGACGTGGCGGAGACGCCGCGTGCGGCGTACGCGCGGCTGCCGACGCGGCCGCCGACGGTGCAAGATGTGTCGCTCGTCTTGCCGACCGGCGTGACGGCGCAGCAGGTCGAAGCGCGGTTGCGCGACGCTGGTGGTGCGCTGATCGAGCGACTCGAGGTGCTGGACGAGTATCGT
>JBOHST010000132.1:0-10044 GCA_050733375.1 Gemmatimonadales bacterium | reverse complement strand
GTGGTGTTCACGGTGGCGCCCTGACCGTCGCCCGCCTGCTTGGCCAGTTGCGCCGCGTTGCCGTGGTTGGCGGTGGCGATGAACGTCACCGGAGAGCCCGTGAGCCCGCCCACCGAGCCTGTCGCGCCCTGGTTCCCGGCGGTGTCGCCGAGCACGCGTGTCGCCCGCGCAATGCCGCTCGCGTCGGTGAGAGAGGTCGGCGTGATCGAGCCGCCGCCCTGCGTCACCGCCCAGGACACAGTCACGTCCTGCACGGGGTTGCTCCCCCCGTCGGTCACGCGCACCGCGTACTGGGTCGGAAGTGTCGCGCGCACCGTGTCGGACTGGGCGTCACCGCCCGCCGCGGCCATCGTCGTCGCCGAGCCGGAGATGCCGGTCGCGAGGAACAGCACCGGGCTCCCCGCCAATGCCTGAGACGACGTCGCCGACAGCGTGTCCGGACCGACCGTCGTCCCGAGCGTCCAGCTCCCCACGGTTGCCAGTCCGGCGACGTCGGTCGTATCCACCGGTTTCGTGACGCTACCGCTGCGCGGGGTGGACGAGAACGTCACGATCACGCCCGCCACGGGGTTGGCGAATTGATCGGTGACCCGAACCTGGGGCGGTGTCGGAACCGGCGTCCCCACGGTCGCCGACTGGTTGTTGCCGGCGCTGACCGCGATCTGCGTCGGCGCATCGTTGACCGCCGTGGCGATGAAGGTTTGCGGCGAACCGGTCAACGTACCCGACGTGGCAGTGACGGTCTGGGTGCCGGCCGTGGTGCCGAGAGTCCGCGTCACGCTCGCCTGGCCGGTGGCGCCGGTCGACGTGGCAACCGGGTCCGCGCCGCCATCGATCGCGCCGCTGCCCGTTGTGATGGCGAACGAGACGCTCGCGCCGGGCACGCCGTTCCCCGCGCGATCGGTGACCAGCACGGTGTAGGGCACGGCCAGCGTCTGGCCCACTGTGTCGGTCTGATTGTTTCCACCGGCGATGCCAAGGGTCGTCGCCCGGCCACTCGTTGTCGTCGTAGTGAACAACACCGGCGAGCCGGAGAGTCCGGTGGCTTTGGCCGTGTCGGTGACCGTCCCCGTCGCCGTGCCGAGCGTCCGAGTCGACGCGGCGATGCCGGCCGCGTTGGTGGCGACGATGGCCGGAGTGAACGAACCTGCCCCGCCGGCGGCGAAGGTGACGTTGACTCCTGATACCGGATTGCCGGACCCATCGGTGACTCTCACCGAGTCGGCGAAGGCGGCGCCGATCGTGTCGGTCCGGGCGGCGGCGCTGACGCGAGCGATCGCCCCCGCGCCGCCCGCCGTCGCGGTCGCGGTGAACGCCACTGCGGGCAGCCCCGAGACGCTCGCGGTGAGCGTGTCCACCTTCGCCGTAGAGCCGAGGGTCCAGCTGCCCACGGTCGCGACCCCGGCGGCGTCCGTCGAGGCCACGGCGCCCGTGAGACTGCCGTTGCCAGGGGCGACGCTGAATGTCACCTGGACACCGGACACGGGGTTGTTGAACGCGTCCTGAACCAGGACCGTGGGCGCGATCGGCACCGCCGTACCGACCGGCGCCGACTGGCCGTCGCCCGCTTGCTTCGCGAGTGAGGCGGGCGCGCCGGCTATTCCGGTAGCGGTAAACGTCACCGGGCTGCCCGCGAGGCTGCCGGCGCTGGCCCTGAGGGTGTTGGTGCCGGCCGCGGTGCCGAGCGTCCAGCTGCCGACCCTGGCCAGGCCCGAGGCGTCGGACGTGTCTGCCGGACCCGTGATGCTCCCGCCCCCGGAGAAGATCGTGAACAAGACCTCGATGCCAGCGACCGGGTTGCCGAACTGATCGGATACCCTGACCGAGGGTGGCGTGGCGACGGTCGTGTTGACCGTGGCCGACTGGTCGTTCCCGGCGTTCGCCACGATCTGCGCGGCTGCGGCCACCGTCGCGATGGCCGTGAAGCGCACGCTCACCGTCCCGGCCGAGGCCACGAGGGTGTCGGTTCCGACGTCGGTGCCCACGGTCCAGGTTCCCGCCGCGGCGACGCCGCTCGGGTCGGCAATGGCCACCCCCGCTGTCACGCTGCCGCTCCCGGCGGTGGGGGCGAACGCGACGCTGGTCCCGGACACGGGGTTGCCGAACTGGTCCTCGACGCGGACGGCGGGTGGCGTGGCGACGGCGGTGTTGACGGTGGCGGTCTGACCATCACCCGCCGTTTTCACGAGCTGGCTGGGCGCGCCGGCCGTCGCAGTGGCGGTGAAAATCACGGGCGCACCGGGCAGCGGAGCCGCGGTGGCATTGAGTGTGTTGACCCCGACCGATGTGCCGAGTCGCCAGGACCCGACCCGCGCCCGGCCGGTCGCGTCGGTCGTATCCGTCGCGCCGGTTACGCTGCCCGTGCCCGCAACGACGGCGAATGTGACGGGAACCCCGGGCACGGGATTGTCGAACTGATCGCGCACCAGCACCGTTGGCGGCACTGCAACGGTGGTATTTACCGGTGCGGATTGTCCAATCCCAGAGTCCGCGGCCACCTGTGTCGGAGTCCCGGCGCTGAGCACGAGGCGCACCAGGACGGTGTCGGGGTTGTTGCTCGCGCGGCGGGCGCGGACCAGCACGCGGGCGATGTAGACGCCGCTGGCGAGTGCGGTGGTGGTGTCGGCGAGGGTGAGCGTATCGGGAGCGATCGTCGCGCTGTGCGTAACGGCGAGCCAGCCGCTTGCACCTGGCTCGTACGTAATCGTTTCGCTGAGGCCCTCCAGCATCCCGCCGCCGCCGTTGGTGACGACCACGGTCTGCGGCGCCGGGAGCGGTCCGTTTGCTACGCCAGTGAAGGTGACAGTGTCGCTGCTGGTAACGATGATGGGGGGAGGGGTGACGGTTACCTGGGCCGTCGCGGTCAGTCCCCGGGACGCGGCGGTGATCGCGGTCGTACCCACCGTCAAACCGACCACGGCCCCGCTGCGTGAGATGGTGGCGACGGCGGTACTGCCGGTGACGCTCCACTCGGTGGGCAGGCCGACGAACCGGATGCCCTGGGCGTCGGTGGCCACCGACTGGAGCCGTACCGTGTCGCCCACCGGCATGGAGATCGAGTCGGGGGAGACGGCGAGCGCGGTGATACGCTGAGGACCCACCGCGATGTCCGTAGTGCAGGCCAGGATCATGCCCTTGGCGACCACGGCCCACAACCGTCTCACAGTCATCCGGGGGTACCTCGGATTATTGTATGGCCGTGATCACCCAGCTGCTTCCCACGCGCGCGAGCCGCGCATGGAAGTTGGCGGGGAGCCGTTCCTGACGACGGGCGTTGGTATTCTGGTACGTCAGCATGCCGCTGACCGCGACATCGGCACGATCGCCGGACTGGTCGATCTGCGTGGGCCGCAAGTCGGCGCGAATATCGCGAGCGGAATTGAAGAGATCCTGCCACGCCTGCGCCTGGTGCGACGGCAGCGCGGGAAACACCTGCCGCAGGGCGTTCAGGTCCCTGTTCTCGAGCGCCCGCCCGTACGCGGTGATCACCTCGCGAATCTGCGGGGCCGGGTCGGCGACCGGCTGGGGAGCGGGCGGCGTCGCGGGCTGCGTCGGCGGGGGCACAGGCTCGGCGGGGCGACTCGCGGCAGCCGCGCGGGCCTGCACGGTTCGTTCAGCCGCGGCCCAGAGGTTCGTCGCGGCCAGCAGATGCTGCAGCGCTTCGGCGCTGCGGCCGCCCCTCGCCTGGCGCAGCCGCAGCGCCGTGCTCAGCTCGGCGTCCCCCGCCGCGAGGTCGGCGTCCGTCGCGCCCGCGACCACCGCCTGGTCGCGTGCCGCGCGGGCCGTCCGGAGCGCGGTCGCGACGGTCGCCTCGTCGGCGTCGGGATTGCGCTGCGGCAACCGCCCGGGCGGCCGCGCGGCGGCCTGGCTCGGCGGCTGCGTCGGCGACGTGATGTCGCTCTGCCCTGGCGTTGGGGGAGGGGACGTATCGGTCTGCGTGACTGGCGCCTGCGTCTCGGGTGTTGGGGCGCTGGCGACGATCCCGGTGTCGGATCCGCTCCCGGGACCAGCCGCAGTCCGGCCCCGCGGGCCGAACACCCACAGCGCTACGGCGATTCCAGCGAGACCGAGACCGCCCGCCGCGATGGCTACCCGCTTCTTCAGACTGCGTCCCGCGGTGACGCTGACCGTCGCCGTGGCACTGGCGCCCTCGCTCGTCGCCGTGAGCGTGACGGTTCCCGGTCCGATGGCTGTGACGAGCCCGTTGGGCGACACGCGCGCAACGTCGGTGTTGGTCGACGCCCAACTGACCGGCCGGCCGGCGAGGGTCCGCCCGTCACGCGACTTGGGGGCCGCGCGGAGCTGCACCGCGTCGCCGACCGCGAGGGTCACGCGTCCGGGAGAGATCGCTAGGGTGGCGACCGAGGGTCGCGTCCCCGTCTGCCTCTCGCTCCGGATCGCCGACGGCTGGCTCACCGGTGTGTTGAAGTGCCCCAGCAGCTTCACGCCCTCGCTCTTGGCGGCGAGCGTCATCATCTGGGTGCGGATCGGGTCGTCGGGGGCGAGCGGCGCCCCGCCGATGGCGGCGACGGCCACGTCGATGGTAGGAAACCGGCTGTCCGGCTCCTTCTCCAGCATGCGCATCACCGCGGCGGCGATATTGGGCGGGCAATCGGGGCGCGCCAGCTGAATCGGCGGCGGCGGCTCGTTGAAATGGGCGTACATCACCGCCATCACCGATTCGGCAACGAACGGCAGCTTGCCCGACAGCATCTCATACGCGACCACGCCCAGCGAGTACTGATCGGACGCGCCGTCGAGCTCCTTGGCTGCACACTGCTCCGGGCTCATGTAGGAGGGCGTGCCGACCGTCGCGCCGGTCACGGTCAACCCCTGCGTCTGCGATACCTTGGCGATGCCGAAATCGGTGACGACCGCCCAGCCGTCGGCGTCGATCATGATGTTAGCGGGTTTGATGTCGCGGTGGATCACGCCGCGACGATGCGCGTAGCCCAGCGCCGAGCCGACCTGCTGCAGGATGGTCTGCACCATCGGGATCGGCAGCTGCCCGATTTCTCGGATGATCGAATCGAGCGGCCGTCCCTCCACGAACTTCATCACGAAGTACAACAGCCCGCCGCTTTCCCGCACGGCGTAGATCGGAATGATGTGCGGGTGGCTGAGCTGCCCCGCCGTGCGTGCCTCCCGCTTGAAGCGCTCCACCATGCCCTCGCCGGTCAGCAGCACCGGGGACATGACCTTGATCGCGATCTTGCGGTCGAGCGCGATGTCGTGCGCGAGGTAGACGGTGGCCATCCCGCCGCGACCGAGCTCCGCCAGCACCTCGTATTCGCCCAGTGCCGCCTGGCGCAGCGCCTCGAGCAGGGCGTCGGGCTTGAGCGTCGCGAGCGGGGCGGTCACGTTGACCGTGGCGACGCCTCCCTGCGACCCCGAAATGTCGAGGCCGCAGCTCGGGCAAAAGTGCGCGCCCGGCGCGATGGGCGCGCCGCAGCGGCTACAGGAGTGTGAATCGGTCACGGACACGATCGATGCTGGGCCAAGTAGGGAAATATGCCGCTGGCGGATACCTATGCCAAATCGTAGCTTGGCTGCGACACTCTCCCGGAGTGATCCCGCACCGTGCGCCAGTGGCTGCTGGAGAATGCCGGTCTGAGTTTCGGCCTACAGGGTCGGCTGCTCAGGACCCTGATGATCGTCGGCGGGCTGTGGCTGGCGCATCGGCTCGCGCTGGCCCTCATGTATCGCCGCGTCCAGGACCCCTGGGTCCGATACAAGTGGCGCAAGACGATCAGCTACGTCGCCCTCCTGCTCGGCCTCCTGTTGGTCGGCGTGACGTGGATCCAGCGCGCCGGCTCGTTGGCCACCTACCTCGGGCTCTTCTCCGCTGGACTCGCCATCGCGCTGAAGGACATCGTGGCGAATCTGGCCGGTTGGGCATTCATCTCCTGGAGCCGCCCCTTCGAGGTCGGCGACCGCGTCCAGATCGGCTCTCACGCGGGTGACGTGATCGACCTGCACCCGCTCCAGTTCACGCTGAATGAGATCGGCAACTGGGTGGCGGCCGACCAGAGTACCGGGCGTATCATTCACGTACCCAACGGGAGAGTGTTATCGGAGCCCATTGCCAATTACGACAAGGGCTTCCGCTACATCTGGAATGAGATCCCCGTCACGGTGACGTTCGCGAGCAATTGGAAGAAGGCCAAGGAGATCCTCGCGGCGGTTGCGGTGCGCCACGCCGAGCACCTCACCGAACAGCTCGAACGGGATCTCCTGGAGGCGTCCCGCCAGTATCTCATTGCATACACCAAACTCACGCCGATCGTGTACACCAGGGCCACCAGCGACGGCGTGTGTCTCACCCTGCGCTACCTCATCCGGTCGCGATTCCGGCGGGGCAGTGAGAACGCCATCTGGCAGGACGTGCTGGAGGAATTCGCCGCGGCGCCGGACATCGACTTCGCCCATTCCACGGCGAAGGAAGTGCGGCTGTCCATCGAAGGGAACCCCGCGACCCCACCTACCATTTGACCCCGACACAACTGGCCTACGGCAGCGAAGCGGCCACCGTGTAGTGCGTCACCGCTGGGTCCAGGGACACGAGAAAGTCGTGGTCCTCGGGGTAGTAGCGCGCCCGCTCATGATCGTCCCCGGCGAAGCGTCGAATGGCATCCATCGATTCCCACAGCGAGATGAACACGAATTCGGTGCCGTCGGTCGCGTCGCGCCGCAGCACGTACACGCCGCGGTTACCCGGCGTGCCGCGGCAGTCGCGTACGCCGGTCGCATCGAGATACGCCGCATAGGCGTCGCCGCGGCCGGCCGCGACCGATCCCCGCCACACCCGGGCGATCACCGGGGCTCGAGCCGGGCCAGCACGCCGGCGGTGTCCACGACGGTCGCGAATTCCCCATGGAGATCGGCCAGCGCGACGTCGTGCAGCAGCTGTGCCGGGAACAGGCGGCCGTCCGGTCCGGTGTTGTCGAACGTCGCTGTGGCGTCCGAGACCACGTAGGTGTCGAAGCCCAGATTGCCCGCCATGCGGACCGTCGTCGAGACGCAGAAATTCGTCTGCATCCCCGTGACGACCAGAGTAAAACGGCCTGTGGACCGGAGATCGGCCTCGAGCGACGTGCCAATGAACGCGCTGTTGACCGACTTTTGGACGACCGGCTCGCCGGCGCGCGGCCGAACCTCGTCCTTGATCTCGACCCCCGATTGGTGGGGACGCAGCGGCGAGTCTGCGAGCCGCGAGACGTGTTGCACAAAAATGATCGGGCGACCGGTGCGCCGCCACGCGTCGAGCAGCCGGGCGATGTTGGTTTCGAGCGCCGGGTTGTTGCGGTGCAGCGACTCGTTGAATCCGTCGAAGCCCTTCTGCACGTCCACGACCAGCAGGACTGCCTCCTGTCCGAGTGCGCTCATACCGTCTCCGGGGTGACCTGATGGGCCCGTCGCTCGGCCGTGACGCGCTCTCCGATCTGGAGGACCGCCTGCACCAGCAGATCGAAGTCCTCCCGCCGGCTGCGCTGATTCGTGTTCGCGACCCGGATGGCGAACCGGCCGTTCAGGACCGTGTGCGACGGCAGGGCGATGCCGCTCTCCTGCAAGCGCCACAGGATCTCCTCGTTCAGCGCGTTGAGCGCCGCCTCGTCCAGGTCGGGGGCCACGTAACGGAAGCAGCACACGTTGAGCGGCGCTGGAGCAAGGCGCTCCAGCCTGGGGTGAGCGTCCACGAGGCCGCTGAGGTATCGGATCTGCGCCACGTTCTGGGCGATCATGCGGCCGATCTGGTCCACGCCATGCGTCTTGAAGGCCATCCACACCTTCAGCGCCCGGAACCCGCGGGAGAGCTGGAGTCCGAGGTCCGCGAACAGCACGCCGCCCGCGGCTGCGCCCCGCGGCGTGGCCCCGAGGTAGCTTGGGGCCACGGCGAAAGTGTCCCGGTGCACGCCGGGGTGCCGCACCAGGGTGCAGCCCACCTCGAAGGGCAAATAGCCCCACTTGTGCAGGTCGAAGGCTACCGAGTCGGCCGACTCGAGCCCCGCGACCAACGATGCGAGATCCGGAGAGAGGGTGAGAAGCGCCCCGAAGGCGCCGTCCACGTGGAACCAGAGGTCCTCGTCCTGACACACGCGGGCCAGCGCGCGCAGATCGTCGGTCGCCCCGGTATTCACGGTACCGGCGTTCCCGACGACGCAGATTGGGCGGCGCCCGGCGGATCGGTCGTGGGCGATCGCTTCGCGCAAGGCGGTGACGTCGATGCGATACTCCGCATCCGTCGGAATCAACCGCAGGTGGCGATGCCCGAGCCCCATCAGTTCCACCGCCTTGCGGACCGAGCTGTGCACCTCCGTCGAGGCGTAGACGACGAGCGGCGGAGTGCCGTCACCCAACCCCTGTTCCCGGACGTCGAACCCCGCCTTGGCCTGCCGCGCGACCGCCAGGGCGACGAGGTTCGCCATCGAGCCCCCCGACAGCAGCAGACCGCTCGAATGCTTCGGGAATCCCATCAACTCCGCGAGCCAGGCGATCACCCGCTCTTCGACGTAGCGGCCGCCCTCCTGAATCCCCGCAGCCTGCGGGTTCATGCCGGAGGCGAGCATGTCGGCGAGCATCGCGAGCGGCGTGCCCGTGCCGATTACCCACCCCCAGAATCGCGGGTGGATGTTGCCGGGGGGGTAGGGAAGCACGTCGCGCTTGAACTGCTCGTACACCGCGGCGGCGGCCTGCCCCTCGCGCGGCAGCGCCTCGGCGAGCCGTTGCTTCACGGCGTCCGGAAACGGCTGCCACACGGGACGCTCACGTACCTGCGCGAGGTAGTCGAGCATGTCGTCCAGCATGTGGTGGCCCAGGGCTCGAAGCTCGTCCCAGTTCTGGGGATCGAGTGTCAACTCGGGAGGATGCGGGGTCTTCATGCGGCCTCGGTGGAACGGACGATGGGCGCCGTCGGCAGTCGGCTTTCGGCCGTCGGCACGTAGTCGGCCGACGGCTGACTGCCGATGGCCCGTTGCGCCGTGTGCGACAACTGGATCCACAGCACCGCTGCAAGCGTCAGCGCGATGGCCACGATCATGCGACCAGTGATCGGCTCATGCAGCAATAGCCAGCCGAGCAGCACCGCGATGACTGGGTTCACATAGGCGTACGTGCCGACGATCGTGGCCGGCGCGTACCGCAACGCGTAGCTGTACGCGCTGTAGCCGACGATGGACCCGAATATCACGAGGTACGCCATGGCCAGGGCGCCTTGTGAGTCCAGGTGCCACGCTGGCCATTCACCGAGCGCGGTTCCGGCGAGCGAAACGACGGTGCCACCGGCGAGCATCTGAATCGCGGCGGTGACGTAGGGACTCGCCTCGGTGGGATGGCGCTTGGCGTAGATCGAGCCGAGCGACCAAAAGGCGCTGGCGCAGGTCAGCGCGATTGGTCCGCGCAAATCGGCCTGGAGGATTTCCTGGGGACTCGCGCCCACGAGCAGCGCCGAGCCCCCGAACCCGACGGCGAGCCCGACAATGACGCGCCAGCCGAGCGCCCCCGAGCCTCCCGGGATGACGGAGTCGAAGAACGCGATCCACAGCGCAACGGTCACGACGAAAACGCTCGCGACGCCGGAGGCGGTGTACTGCTCGGCCCACACGACGAACGCATTCCCGCCGGCGAGCAACAGCACCCCGGCGATGGCGGCCGCGCGCCAGTCCGCGGCGCGCCGCGGCAACCGATCGCCGAAGGCCAGCGCCCCGACCAGCAACACCGCCCCGGCCACCACGAACCGCAATCCGGCGAACAGGAACGGCGGCAGCACCTCGACGCCGACCTTGATCGCGAAATAGGTCGAGCCCCAGAACAGGCAGACGAGCACCCAGGCGAACAACGCCTTCCCACGCAGGGCCGCCATCAGTCCAGGTCCTCAGCCAACAGCCCCGGCTTCTCGAACACCGTCGACAGCACGATCGTGGTGCGGGTGTTGAAGGACTTCTGTCCGTTCGACATGGTGCGCAGCACGTTCTGCACGCCCTCGAGATCGGGCGCGACCACTTTCATGATGTAGCAGTCCTCGCCCGCCACGTGGTGGCATTCGAG
>JBOHST010000131.1:0-2045 GCA_050733375.1 Gemmatimonadales bacterium | reverse complement strand
GAAGTAGTGGGCGTGGTAGATGAGAGCGTCGGCAATGGCGCCCACCACCTTGCGTTGCTCGTGCAGGGGTTCGATGAGGAACCGTATGAACACCTGGCCGACCACGAGAACAATGACGCCACCGAGACGGTGGTCCCTGCCGTCAGGAGGATCTTATCGAGGTCGGACACATGTACCGCCTAGCCATTTGAGCTTGCCCCGTTTCAGTGGACAGTGATTACGCTACGTGGCGGAGCTCGAACACCACGGGACTGACGTGCCCGAGGGTCGAGTGCCGCCGCTGCCGGTTGTAGAACCGCTCGATGTAGTCGGTGACCTCCGCTTCCACCTGTTCGGGCGTGACGAACCGCCGCTCGTGCAACCGTTCGACCTTCAACGACGCAAAGAAGCTCTCCACCACCGCGTTGTCCCAGCAATCGCCCCGGCGACTCATGCTGCTGATCATCCCGTGCTGCTGCAACTGCCGTTGATAGGCGGTCGCCGCATACTGGATTCCGCGATCCGAATGGTGGAGCAGGCCGGGCGCCGGCCGGCGGTGCGCCACGGCCCGCTCGAGCGCGCGGAGTGGCAGCGCGGCCGTGAGCTGCGTCGCGACCGCCCAGCCGACGACGCGGCGCGAGAACGCGTCGACGAGGACCGCGAGATAGCACCAGCCGGCCCCCGTGGGGATATACGTCACGTCGCCCATCCAGACGCGATTGGGCGCCGCGGCCGTGAACACCCGCGCCAGGCGATTCGGGGCGATCGCGAAGCCGTGGCGGCTGTCGGTCGTCACGCGCCAGCGCCGGGCCTGCTTCGCCCGGATCCCGTGGACCCGCATCAGCCGGGCGACGCGGTGGCGGCCGCAGCAGTGGCCGCGCGCTCGCCATGTTCTACGCCGGCACCTTGTCCTTCGCGGGGGCCACGGGCAGCGTCTCGCCCGAGCCTCGCGCCGGCAGGGCGGGTACCGCGCTGTCGCCGCGTCGGCCCACGGCGTCGAGCAGGCCCTTGAAGAGGTCGATCGGGATCGGGAAGATCGTGGTCGAGTTCTTTTCCGACGCAATCTCGGTGACGGTTTGGAGGTAACGCAGCTGGATCGCCACCGGCTCCCGGCCGATCACGGCGGCCGCCTGGGCGAGCTTCTCGGATGCCTGCAGCTCGCCCTCCGCGTTGATGATCTTGGCACGTCGCACGCGCTCGGCTTCGGCCTGGCGGGCCATGGCCCGCTTCATCTCGGGCGGCAAGTCCACGTCCTTCACTTCGACCGCCGAGACTTCGACGCCCCAGTCCTCGCTGCGCTGGTCGATGATCTTCTTGAGGATGGCATTGATCTTCTCGCGGTTGGCGAGCAGCTCGTCGAGCTCCGTTTCGCCGAGCACGGAGCGCAGCGTGGTCTGGGCGAGCTGGCCCGTGGCGTAGAGGTAGTTCTCGACGCCGATGACGGCTTTCACCGGGTCCTTCACCCGCATGTAGAGGACCGCGTTGACCTTGATCGAGATGTTGTCGCGGGTGATCACGTCCTGCGGCTGAATGTCGACTGCCATCACGCGCAGCGAGACCTTCTGCATCTGCGCGAATAGCGTCGGCAGGTAGATCAGCCCCGGCCCCTTGGAGCCCCACGAGCGGCCCAGGAAGAAGTAGACCGCCCGCTCGTACTCGCGCAGCACCCGCAGGCCGGAGAAGAGGTACAGGCCAACTCCGGCGAGGACGGCCAGCATTACGTCACCCATATGCCCTCTTCAGACCGGTTAGGCTTCGACGACGACGGCAAGCCCTGGCCGCCGCCGCGATGCCGGCGGAGCCGAGACCGTAGCACGAGCCGGCGCAACGTAGGGCATGGAGCAGATGAATTCGTGATCCGGGCGCCGCTCGCCGCGAGCGGATGGCCGATCGCCCTGCCATGGACGTTGGTCTTCGCGCGGGTCGAGGCCGAACTCCTTGCTAGCTCTTGCGACCCGTCTGGGCGAAGAACGTCGAGAATATCAGCTCCACCGCCCGCGACTTGCATTTCGGGCAGGCGGGGCGCCGCTTGCCGTGCTCGCTGATCGATTGCTGGTAGCTGAAGC
>JBOHST010000130.1:0-8029 GCA_050733375.1 Gemmatimonadales bacterium | reverse complement strand
TTCGTCCCCCAGGATCGCATGCCTGCCGAGTACGGCGCGAGCACCGTCACGGTGTTGCCCACGCGAGGGCAGGCTGAGGGACTCGGACTCGTGCTGGTCGAGGCCCTCCTGGCAGGATCGGCGGTGGTGGGGACGCCCGCGGGCGGGATCCCGGAAGTCGTACAGGACGGTGTGACGGGCCTGTTGGCGCGCGACGGCGATCCCGACGACCTCGCCGACAAGATTCGCCGTCTCCTCGGTGACCGGGAGTTGCGCGACCGCCTCATGGCGGCGGGGCGAGGCCGCGCGATGGAAACCTATTCCAGCGCTGCCGCCGCGCGCCGGTTTCTCGACCTGTATCATGACCTCGCTGACGATCGCCCGGCATCCTGAGCCGCCTGCCGGCTGGGAGCAGCTGGCCCGCGAGCGGGGGACCTTCTACCACCACCCACTGTGGATCACCGAGGTGGCGCGCTGCTTCGCCTATCGGCTGCACATAATCACCGCCGAGGCTGCGGGGCAGGTGGTGGGGGGCCTCGCCATGGCCGAAGTGCCGGCCCTGGTCGGACCGCGTCGGCTGGTGAGCTTTCCGTTCAGCTTCGTGGCGGGGCCGATGGCCGCCACGGTCGATGCGCGTGGAGCACTGGCGGCGGCCGCTCGCGAAGTCGCGATCGAGCGCCGGATCGGCCGTGTCGAGCTGAAGCAATCGGATGCGGTGCAGCCCCCCGCTCCCGGATTCGAGCGCAGCGAGCGCTACACCACGTTCCGCGTCTCCACGGTTGGGGGAGAGCACGCGGTCTGGAAGCGGCTCCACGTGACGAGTACCCAGCAGCGGATCCGCAAAGGGCAGAAGGCGGGCGTGACCGTATCGGACGGATCGTCGGAGCAGGATTGGCTCGCCATGGCACAGCTCGAGGAGCTGGTGCAGCACGGTCATGGCGTCCCCCCGCCGCCGCGACGATTCTTCCTGGACTCCTGCCGACGCCTGCAACAGGCCGGGCTGGTCGACCTCTATCTTGCCCGTATCCCCGACGGCCGCGTCGCCGCGGGCTTCGTGATGTTCAAGGGGCCGCGCGACTGGGTCTACGCGTTCAGCGCATCGCAGCCCGCGCTGGTGCGCGAGTATCGCCCAACCCACGTGCTCCTGTGGGCGGGCCTGCAGCGCGCCGCGGCGGCGGGCGTCACGGTGGACCTCGGGCGGACCGCACCCGAGCAGGCGTCGCTTGCGGAGTTCAAGCAGCGCTGGGGTGCGGAGGCCGTACCGCTGGCATATGATTACTGGCCCAGCGCCGGCGGCCTCAACCAGGGCCGCCGCGACCGCGGCGCGATGGCGCTCGCGGCGCGCGCGTGGTCGGCGCTGCCAGCGCCTGTGGCGCGGCTCGGCTCGGCCCTCTACCGCTATCTCGGGTGACCGATGGGACGATTCCTGTGGCGGCTGCGCAAGAAAGTGCTCAAGCGCCTGGCCCGGAACGCCTTCTTCCCAGGCTGGCGGGTCCGGCTGCTGCGCTGGTGCGGCTACCAGATCGGACGCGAAGTCTATATCGCCGATGGGCTGCTGATCGCCGAAGAGCTGGAAGACCGCGGTAACCTCACCCTGGGCGATCGCGTGAGCATCGCGCCCCGCGTGACGCTGGTACTGTCCTCACACCCCAATGAATCGCGCATCCGGTCGTTCGCCCCGGTGAAGCGTGCCCCCATCGTGATCGAGGCGGACGCGTGGCTCGGCGCAGGGGTGGTCGTCCTGCCGGGCGTCCGCATCGGTCGCGGCGCCATCATCGGCGCGAACGCCGTGGTAACGCGGGACGTCCCACCGCTGCATGTCGTCGCCGGCCAGCCGGCAAAGACCGTCCGCATCCTGACACCGCCGCCGGACTGGTCGTGATCCGCCCGGCGGTCCCTCCCGACCTCACGGCCGGGGAGCGGTACGGCCTCGACGTGCTGCTGGACCTTTCACGCTTGCTCGTCGTCTCGGATCCGGCAATCGATGTCGTGCAGCTCACGGTCGGCGCCGCGAAGCCACCGACTCCCGTGTCGCTCGACCACTTCGTGCAGCACGATGTGATCCCCGAACGTGCCGAAGGCGAAGTCCGCGTCGGCCGGGACGTCCTGGCTTGCATCACGGCGCTGGCGGGCGCAGGCGCGGAGCAGGGCATCCGCACCACCGACCGGCATGGCCGCGTGCCCTCCGCGGAGAATCCATTGGTCCGCGCCGGGCGCGAACGAGTGCCGGTCGTGCAGCGCTACGCCGCCGCGCTGCGCGTGGCGGTCCGGGCCGTGGCGAGTCGCCGACCGGTCCGGCGGCTTGCCCCCTGGCCGGACGGGCGGCGCTGGGCGGCGGCGATCACGCACGACCTCGACATCGTGGCCGGATGGCCCGTGTTCACGGTGCTGCGGGTCGCGGAGCTCGTCCGCAGCCGGGAAGTGGCGCGCGCGGGGCGCGTGGTCGGCGCCGCCGCCCAGGCCATCGGCCGCAACCCCGTCCTGGCGGGAGTGCGCGCGCTGCTCGAGGCGGAGCGCGCAGCCGGCCTCCCGGCGACGTGGTTCGTGCTATGCGGCACACCTACCCCGGCCACTTGGTGGCAGGGCGATCTGACCTACTCTCCTGAATCCCATTCCACCCGATGCCTGTTGGATGAGATCACCCGAGCCGGCCACGAAATCGGCTTGCACGGCAGCTTCAGAACGATGCTCGACGCCGATCGCCTGCGGGAGGAGCGCGCGCGTCTGGGCCGCCTGGTCGGGGGCGCGCCGGCGGGAGTACGGCAGCATTTCCTGCGCATGCGTCCCGGGCGAACGCAGGCGGCGATGCAGGCGGCCGGATTCCGCTACGACGCCACCTGGGGCTTCCCCGACCGGAACGGGTTGCGCCTTGGCGTCGCCGATTCGGTCCCGGCCTGGTTCGTCGACGCTACAGCGAAGCTGGAAGCCGTGCCGCTCGTCTGGATGGATCGGGCCCTGTCCAAGTACCGTGGGGTCGAGGATCCTAACGAGTGGATCGCTGACGCCCTGTCGCTCGCCGCCACGTGTCGCGATGTGGAAGGCCTGTGGGTCGGGTTGTGGCACCCGAATCTCATTGCGGCCCTGGGATACCCGGGCGCGCCCGACGCCCTGCGCCGTTTGCTCGTGTCCCTGGCGGGCGAGGCGCCGTATTGGGGAACGCTGGGGCAAATCGTGGACTGGCGCCGTGCGCGGCGGGCCGTGCGGGCAAAGCGTTTGGCCGGCGACGGCACGGTCGAGCTCGTGATTGCCGGCGCGTACGATTGGTCCATGAGCGTGGAGGACGAGCAGGGGAGGGTGGTCGCGACGGGCGTCAGGCCGCAGCGCGATGGCTGAGCGACGCTGGTGGTGGCGCGTCGCTCAGGTGGCGCTTGCGCTGCTCGTCGTCGGGCTTGCGGCGCGCAAGCTCGCCCTGAATTGGACCGAGCTCCGGAGCCAGACAATTCATTGGGAGCTCCGACTGGGTTGGCTGCTGGCGGCGGCAGCCATCACGTGGGCCGCATACGGCTTGCTCGTGGAAGCGTGGCGGAGAGTCGTGATATCCATGGGCCAGCGACTGGGGTACCGGGATGCGGCACGGATCTGCATGGTGTCGAACCTGGGCAAGTACATCCCCGGGAAGGTCTGGGCGATCGCGGGTAATGCGCTGCTCGCCCAACAAGCCGGGGTGGACGCGACCGTGTCGGTGGCGGCGGCCATGGTGTTGCAGGCGCTGGCATTGGCGAGCGGGGTGACGCTCGTCGGGATCCTGGGCCCCGCGACGCTGCGAGCGTACGGGACCGGCTACGTGGTCGCCACCGTCATCCTGGGCGTCCTGGCCGTCCTCGGCGTGCTGGCGCTCACCTCAGGTCGGTTGTTAGGGCTGTTGCGGCGCGTGCTGCCGGCGGCGATGCCCGCCCTGACCCCCGTGCCGCTCGGGATCATGCTCGCGGCCTTTGCCGCGAACGTATGCGCCTGGGCGGCCTATGGGCTGGCGCTCGTGTGCCTGTCCCGGGGGCTTACCCCGGACGCCGCGCTGACCTGGAGCCAGGCCTCGACGGTGTTCACGATTTCGTATCTTGTAGGCCTCGTGGCCCTGTTCGCCCCCGGGGGCGTGGGGCCGCGCGAGTCGCTGTTCGTTGTGCTGCTCACGGGTCCCCTGGGACCCAAGCTGGCGGTTGCCCTGGCGCTGGCCAGCCGGGTCCTGCTGACGATCACGGAGCTGGGGGCCGCCGCGCCGTTTCTCCTCGTGCGAAAGGGAACACCCCGTTGACCCAGACGAGTCGCGCCGAGCCGGCACCCCAGGCGGCCCACGCCCTCGCCCCGTACACGCCTGCGTGGCCGAACCTGACGGCCCTCGGGTTCCTCTGTCTCTGGATCGCGATTCTCTCGCTGCCGATGTGGAGCGGGCAGTTCCTGGCCGGTCCACACAGCGACCAGTACGTCGATGGGTACGCGATCCGCTGGTGGGACGCGGTGCACTGGCGTTCGACGGGCCATATCCCACAGTGGAATCCGTTCTTGTTCGGGGGCCACCCGGTGTTCACCGGCTTTGGGGACCTGTTCTATCCGTCGGCCTGGCTCCGTCTCGTGTTACCGACCGCCATAGCGATGGACCTCGCGTTCGTCGTGCACTACGTGCTCCTCGGCCTGTTCGCCTATTTCCTGCTTCGCCTGCTCGATGTATCCTGGCTCGGCTCGGTCACGGGCGCGACGGCGTATCAGCTGAGTGGGATCGTGGTGTCGCTGATGAGCCCGGGGCACGATGGCAAGTTGTTCGTATCGACGATGCTGCCGTTAATGCTGATCGCTCTGGTGCTCGCGATCCGGCGGCGCCGCTGGGAGGGGCACGCCCTGCTGGGGCTCGCCGTGGGGCTTGCACTGCTCTCACCGCAGTACCAAATGGCCCAGTACGCGCTCCTCGCGACCGGTTTCTTCGCCCTGTACCTCGTCTTTGGGGAACCGCTGCAGCTTTCGACGCGCGACCGGTGGTTGGCGCTCGCGGGTGCTGCAGGCGGCGTCGTGCTCGGCTTCGGCATCTCCATGATCCAAGTCCTGCCGTTTTTTCATTCGATTCCATACGGCACCCGCGCCGAGACCGCCGGCTATGCCTGGTCTACATCCTACGCGATGCCGTGGGCCCATGTCCCGGAGTTGTTCCTCGCCGGCTTCACCGGGAAATACGAAGCCTATTGGGGGCCGAATCCCATCAAGCTCCACGGCGAGTACCTCGGTCTGCCGGTACTCGCCCTCGCCGCGGTCGGCGTCGGCAGCACACGTCGGAAGCTCGTCTGGTGGCTCGGCGGGATTGCCGTTCTGTTCCTGTTGGTGAGCCTCGGGGGGGCGACTCCGTTTTATCGGCTCTGGTACGCCATTGTCCCCTACGTCAAGAAAACCCGCGCGCCCGGAATGGCCCTCTACGTCGTCGCGTTGGCGGTGTCGAGCCTGGCGGCTCTCGGCGTCGAGCGACTCGAGCGCGGGGGGGGGAAGCGGGCGATCCAGATCGCGCTCGGCGCGGCCGCCTTCGTGGCGCTCCTGGCCCTATCCGGAGTGCTCGGCTCCATAGCCGAGGGGATTGCCCGCGCCAGCGAACGCAGTGCTTCGGTGGCGCAGACCGGGATCAAGTTCGGAGCCTTGGGTAGCGCCATCGGTTTGGGACTCGTCGCGTCAGCGGTTCTGGCGTTCCACGCCGGCAGAATCCGGCCCCCTGCCTTCGCCATACTGCTCGTCCTGCTGGTCGGGGCCGACCTGTATTGGGCCGGTAGGGGATTCTGGGTGTGGAGCCGTCCCGAGCAGGAGATGTTCCGCTCGGATCCCATCGTAGAGCGGTTGCGCGGCACGCCGAAGCCGTACAGGGTCTTGGACGCCGGCGTATATGTCGCCGGAGGCAGTTCAAGTAACCTGCTCATGCGTCACGAGGTGCCGCTCGTCCTGGGCTACTCCGGCGTGGAGCTTGGGGCCTACGACGAGTTGCTGGGCGGCCGGAATGAGTGGCGGTACTTGAGGTCCGGCATGCACCTGTGGCAGCTGCTCGCGATCCGATACGTCGTGCTCCCCGAGTCGACTAGCCTACCCGGGTATCACCGGGTCCTGGGTCCCGTCACGACTGCCACGGATCGCGCCGCGTTTCTGTACGAGGCCGACACCGTGCCGCCCTACGCCCGGGTGGTGCCCGCGGCGGTGAAGGGCGACACCGGCCAGATCATCCCCACGCTCATTGACCCGCGCCTGGATTACAGTCGATTGGTGTTGTTCGATCGGAACGAGCCGGTGAACCCGTTGCCGGTGGTCGAAATGCCCGCGCAGAGCCCGTCACGCGCAATCGTCGCCCAATGGGCGCCTGGCCGGATCGCGGTCACACTCGACCCCCCTCCGCCCGCGAGCAGTTACCTCCTGATCGCCGAGAACTGGTATCCCGATTGGCACGCTACTGTGGACGGGCAAGCCGCCCCCGTGTTGCGCGGTGACCATACGTTCCTCACGGTGCCGGTGGCCGAGGGGTCGAAACGCGTGGAGCTGGAATTCTCGTCAAGGCACTATGCACGAGGACGGGTGATCACCTGGGTCTCGTTGTTGCTGATCGCCGGCTGGGCCCTGGCAGGGCTGGCATCGCGAAGGGCGCGCCGGAGTGGCTGAGAAAGCGCTGGTCGTCATCCCGACCTACAACGAGGCATCCAACCTGCCCACCCTGGTGCCTCAGGTCTTGGCCCAGGATCCGCGCCTCGAAATCCTCGTGGTCGACGACAACTCGCCGGACGGAACCGGCCCCCTGGCCGATGCGCTGGCGGGCGCCAACCCTCGCGTGCACGTGTTGCACCGCGAGGCGAAGCTGGGACTCGGAACCGCATACCTCACCGGGTTTCGGTGGGCGCTCGAGCGGCGCTACGATTACGTGTTCGAAATGGACGCGGACTTCTCCCACGACCCGGCGCACCTCAAGGAGTTCCTGAAAGCGGCGGCCAACGCAGACCTGGTTTTGGGCTCTCGTTACCTTGGCGGGAGGGTGACGGTCGTGAACTGGCCGATCGGCCGGCTGATGTTATCCTACTGGGCGAACGTGTATGCACGGTGGGTGACGGGCTTGAGAATCTGGGACCTGACCGGCGGGTTCAAGTGCTTTCACCGACGCGTGCTGGAAGCGCTTGACTTGTCGCAAGTTCGGTCCAACGGTTACGCCTTCCAGATCGAGATGAGCGTACGCGCATGGCGAAAAGGGTTCAGGCTGGCGGAAGTGCCAATCGTGTTCGTGGATCGCACCGTGGGGCAAAGCAAGATGAACCGCAAGATCGTTCGCGAGGCGATCTGGGTCGTGCCACGGCTTCGCCTCATGGCCTGGTTCGGTCGCATTTAGTCGGGACCGCCGTCTACAAAATGACGGGGTCAGGAAACGACTTCGTCATGGTGGACGGACGGTTCACGGCACCCACCGATTGGTCCGCCGAGGATATCCATGGCGTCTGCGCCCGTGGCACCGGCATCGGCGCCGATGGGCTCGTGTTTCTGAGCCCCGGGAGCGCCCCTGGGGCAGTGCGCATGGTCTATTTCAACAGCGACGGCTCCCACGCCGCGATGTGCGGCAACGCGGCGCTGTGCAGCACGCGGCTCGCAGCCTTCCTGGATCTGGGGAAAGCGGCGGGGATGCGGTTGGAAACCGATGCGGGAGCTTACGAGAGCCGGTGCCCGGATTCGGGAGACCGTGCCGAGCTGCACTTGTCCGCCGTGAACGCCCCCACGACTCCTGCGTTGCGTCTCGCGCCTGGCGAACGTCGCACCGCGTTCGCGACCGTCGGAGTGCCACACTTGGTCGTAGAGGTGGAAGATCTGGAGGGCATCGACCTGGCGGGCCGCGGCCGCGCGCTGCGGTTCGACCCGGCCCTCGGTTCGGCGGGCGCCAACATCAATTTCATCGCCCAAACCCCCCAACGATCGGTTTGGGCCATGCGGACCTACGAACGAGGCGTGGAGGCGGAGACGCTCGCGTGCGGAACGGGCGCGGTAGCAGCCGCGTGCGTCCTGCGTGACTGGGGTGCGGCCGACGTTCCCGTGACCGTGATGACCCGGTCCGGCCTGCCGC
>JBOHST010000129.1:0-2630 GCA_050733375.1 Gemmatimonadales bacterium | reverse complement strand
CCGACCCTGCGGATCAACTCGCCCGAAGAGTTCTGGCGCAACTCGAAGTTCCTGATCATCCTGCAGGAGGAGCCGGGCACCGCGACGCCTGCCGGCGACTAACTCGCCGCGCGCAGTGTACGCGACGAGGGCCGGTGAGCTGCCGCTCGCCGGCCCTCGCTGTATCGTGATCACCCGCTGGGTGGTGATCAGGGGAAAATCCCCATCTCCTCGTACGTGCGCGACACCTTGTCGATGGCGTTGATGAACGCCGCGGTGCGCAGGTCGACTTTGTCCGCGCCGTGACGCTGCTGGATCTCGCGGATCTGGTGATACGCCGACATCGTCGACTCTTCGAGGCCCGAGTTCACGAGATCTTCCTCGTCCGGCCCCTCGGTGTAGAACCCGATCTGTTTGTCGGTGAATTGCTTGCCCGTGGTCTGCGCGACCGCTTCGAGCAGCCGGCGAGCGGCCCCTTCCTCGTACCGCTTCTGCATCCGCCCAAACCGGACGTGCGAGAGGTTCTTGACCCATTCGAAGTAGGAGACGATCACCCCGCCCGCATTGAGCCACAGGTCCGGGAGAATCAGGGCACCTTTCTTCCGCAGCACGTCATCGGCTTCGAGCGTGGTGGGGCCGTTGGCCGCCTCGGCGACGATCTTGGCCTTGATGCGCGGCGCGTTGTCGGCGGTGAGCTGTCGCTCCAGCGCCGCCGGCACGAGAATGTCGCAGTCCAGCTCGAGCGCGTCGCTCGAGCACGGCAGGTCGGTGGCGCCGGGGAAGCCCAGGATCGAGCGACGCTCGCGGCGGTGCGCCATGACCTGGTCCACGTCGAGCCCCTTGGGGCTCGCGATCGCGCCCTCGAATTCGGCCAGGCCCACGAGCACCGCGCCCGCGTCCTGGAGGAATTTCGCGGCGTAGTACCCCACGTTGCCGAGCCCCTGGACCACCACCCGCTTCCCCGCGATCCCGCGCGACAGGACGAGCGATTTCATGACCTCGGCCGAGTCGCACGTTTCGCGGATGCCGAAGTACACGCCGCGACCCGTCGCTTCGGTGCGCCCGCGGATCCCGCCTTGCGCCAGGGGCTTGGCCGTGACGCAGGCGAGGGCGTCCACCTCGCCGCCGGTGAGCGTCGCGTAGGTGTCGGCGATCCACGCCATCTCCTGCGGCCCGGTGCCGAAGTCGGGCGCCGGCACGTCCACGCCGGGCCCGATGAAGCGCTTGCGCACCAGCTCGAATGTGTACCGGCGCGTGATCCGCTCCAGCTCGCCGGTCGAGTATTGGCGGCGGTCGATCTTCACGCCGCCCTTGGCGCCGCCGAAGGGCACGTCGACGATCGCGCACTTGTAGGTCATGAGGGCGGCAAGCGCCATCACCTCGTCGTCGCTCACGTCGAGGCTGTAGCGGATGCCGCCCTTGGTGGGCAGTTTGTGCTGGCTATGCTCCGCGCGCCACGCATGGACGACTTCGATCGTGCCGTCGTCGCGCCGCACGGGGAAGCTGACGTAGTACACGCAGTTGCACGCCTTGATCTGGTCGAGCAGCGTCGGTTCGTGCCGCGTGAATGCCGCCGCGCGGTCGAACTGCCGATTGACCTGATCCATGAATCCCGTCGACACGCAACCTCCCCGAGTTGGGTCCCAGAGACTCTCGCGCTGCTACGGCCGATACAGCGCCGGAAACCGCTCCTTCAGCCGATCGAGCTTCGGTAGATCGTTGTAGACGATGTACGGCTGGGTCAGGTGGTGGGCGAGGTAATCCTGGTGGTACGACTCGGCCGGATAGAAGGCCACCAGCGGGACGACTGCGGTCACGATCGGGGCGGCGAACGCGTTGGCTCGCGTGAGCCGCTTGATGAAGTCGCTCGCGGTCTGCCGCTGAGTTCCATCGGCATAGAATACCGCGGAGCGATACTGCGTGCCGACGTCTGGACCCTGACGGTTCAGCTGGGTGGGGTCGTGCGCCACGGTGAAAAAGATCTCCAGCAGCTTGGCGTAGGAGATCTGTTGCGGATCGTAGGTCACCTCGACCGCTTCGGCGTGCCCCGTCCTACCGGTGCTGACCAGGTCGTACTCGGCCGTGCCGGCGTCACCACCGGCATACCCGGACACCACACCCACCACGCCCTGCACGTGCCGGAACACCGCGTCCACGCCCCAGAAGCAGCCGCCCGCGAATACGGCCTTCTGGGTCTCGGGGGCGCCCGCGGCAAGACCTGCGGCCGTCAAAACGAAAAGCAGCACCGATGGGCTCATCAGAGAACATTGTCCTCTCGGCTGGCGCTGCGCCAACCCTGCGAAACGACCCGTGCGCACCAACGCGTCGTGGTCATCCAACTGCTTGATCGACCGGGCGTTACGAGGTCGCCCCAGATGGCGACTGTCACGCTGGCAGCCGACGGGACGGCGACGTGGGCGAGCCGCAGTGCGGCTGAGTATTATCGAGCATGATCAACGAGCGGGATCGCGAGCCGATCGTTACCATCGCGTTCCTGGCCGCGAACGCCGACGGCCGGTCCAACGCGGAAGAGCAGGCCCAGCTGCGGGCGGTGCTGGAGCGGCTCGGCATGGGGGATCTCGACACCGTAGTGGAGCGGGTGATGGGGGGGCAGCTGCGACTCGCCGAGGTGGTCGCGAAGCTCTCGGGCG
>JBOHST010000128.1:0-13793 GCA_050733375.1 Gemmatimonadales bacterium | reverse complement strand
GACAAGGTGCTCCAGGAGCTGCGCACCCATCTGGGCCGCGACCGGGCCCGCACCAAGGCGTTTGCGGTCAGCGAGCTGGGTTTGATCGAGATGACGCGCCAGCGGGTGCGACCGTCGTTACTCCAGTCGATGACCGCGTCCTGCCCCACCTGCACGGGGACGGGGCGCGTCTTCAGGCCGGAAGTGGTGGTTCGGCGGATGGAGCGTTCGCTCAAGCGGGTCGGGGCGGATCACAAAGAGCGGCAGCTTGCCGTGCGCCTGCACCCCGAAGTGGCGCTCTACCTCCTCGAGCAGGAACCTAACTTCTTGCGGCAGTTGGAGAAGCAAACGGGTCTGGAGCTGGAAGTGCGTGACGACCCGATGATGCGTCTGGATGAGTTCCGGATGATGGCCAAACCGGCCGGCAGAGATGTGACCGAACAGTACGCGGTCGCTTGACTAACACATTGCCCCCATTTACGTTCCGGCCCCTATGACGTACGCGATTTTCGTGACCGGTGGCCACCAGTTCCGGGCCGAGCCGGGGAAAACCATCCAGGTGCCTTCGCTCGACGCCGAGCCGGGGGCGACAGTGACGTTCGATCACGTGTTGCTGACGAGCGACGGCAAGAAGGTTCATGCGGGGCAACCCGTCGTGCGCGGCGCCTCGGTCACGGCGGCAGTCGTCCGTCACGGCAAGGGCGAGAAGATCCGCATTTTCCGGTTCGCTCGGCGCGCCGGCTTTCGGCGCCACGCCGGCCACCGGCAGTCCTTCACCGAAGTCAAGATCGCCGACGTCACCGTCGGGTGAGAGAACAATGGCACACAAGAAAGGCGTAGGCTCTTCGCGCAACGGTCGCGACTCAGGTCCGAAGGACCTGGGGGTGAAGCGGTTTGGCGGTGAGTTCGTCACGGCGGGGAGTATCATCGTGAAGCAGCGTGGCACGAAGTTCCATCCCGGGCTGAACGTGCGCCGCGCCTCCAACGATTCACTGTTCACCGTGATCGACGGACACGTGAAATTCGAGCACAAAGACAAGAAGCGCTACAAGGTGAGCGTCTACCCCGCGGCGGTCAGCTGAGGGCAGGACAGCAGCGGGCAGGCAAGCGGCGGCGGGAGTGATTCCCGCCGCCGCTCGTTTTGCGGTCTAGTACGTCGGCGGAAGCGAACGATAGCGCTGGAGCAATTCCGTCTGCCGGCTCTGAAGCGGAATCTCCCGCCCGCGAATGTAGACGTGCTCGACCGCGGTCGAGAACTCGAGCGGATCACCACTCCAGACCACCACGTTCGCCACTTTGCCCACGTCCAGCGATCCGTAGCGATCCGCTACGCCAAACACCTCTGCAGGGGTGAGCGTGACTGCGCGAAGCGCCTGTTCCCAGGTCAGACCGTAGGACACGGCGTTGCCGGCCTGCTGGCGCAGGTTTCGGGAGTTGTGGGTGTCGGTCTCCAGCAGGGCGACCTTCACGCCGGCTCTGACGAGCCTGGCCGCATTCTCGTACCGAACGCCCATGGCATCGTACGACGGGATATTGTTGAGCGGCTCGACGAGCACCGGTACACCCGCCGCGGCGAGCTCGGCGGCGATTTCCCATCCCTCCTGTGCCCCCGCGAGTACGAGCCGCAGCTTGAACTCGCGGGCGAACCGCAGAGCCGTCTGGATGTCGCTGCGGCGGTTTGCGAACACCACCAGCGGCAGCTCGCCGTGCAACACCGGTAACAGCGCCTCGAGGTTCGCTTCGGAAGCGGCGAGCGGCTGGATCTGGGCGCGGCTGAAGTCGACTCGACGTCGCTCGTACTCGAGCGCGTCGCGGAACACCGTGCGCAGGCGCTGCGCCACGCCGGCGCGCGAGCCGCCCCCTTCGTCCTTCGAACCCTCCGAAAGGTCCGCCACGATTGCGACCGGCGTTTTCACCAGCATCTGCTCGATCGTGGCTCCATCGAGATCGATGAGCACGGCCTGCCCGCTGACCAGGTGCCCGCTGGGGACGGCGAGCGTCGTGGTCACGCCCGCGACGCGCGTGACCGCGATCACCTGGGAAGCCGGGTTGATCCCCTCGGCCACGTTGAAGGCGGCGGCGATCGAATCGCTCCGGAGGACGGCTTCTCGCGTCGCGGCCACGGCGCTGATCTCGACTAGCCCCATCTGGCCCGCGCCGTCGATGAAGCCGGGTGTCACCCACTTCCCGGTCGCGTCGATCCGCGTTGCGTCGGCCGGGATCGTCACGGCGGTGCCGATGGCGGCGATCTTGCCGTCCCGAAGCAACACGGTGGCGTGCTCGATTTTGGGACCGGAGACGGGGTACACGGTGCCGCCGGTGATGGCGATCGTCTGTGCCAGGATGAGGGCGATCATCGATCGACCCCCGGCGGGGGCACCTGACCGAGCTCGAAATCGGTGCGCGGTTGGCGGGCGGGGTCGCTGCGGTCGTAAACCAGCCAGCCGTCGTTGAAGACCTGCAGCGCCTTGGCATAGACCGAGAAGGGATCCGCCGACCACACCACTACGTCGGCCATCTTACCCGGTTCGAGCGTGCCGACGATCGAGTCGATTCCCAACGCCCATGCCGGATTGGCCGTGATCCACCGGAGGGCTTGGTCGCGCGTGACGGCAATCCCCGTCCGGAGGCCCGCGTGCATCGCCTTCGACGCCTCCTGGTTCAGGCGCTGGATGCCGCTCGGGCTGTCCGAGTGAATCACCGGCCGGCCACCCGCGGCCTGTAGCAACGCGGCGTTTTCGTGAATGCCGTCCATGGCCTCTTCTTTGAATCCCCACCAGTCGGCCCACATGGAGGCTGCGGTCCCCGCACGCGCCAGCAAGTCGGCGATCTTGTACGCTTCCACCGCGTGGTGGAACGAGCGGATCGTGAACCCGAATTCGTGCCCCAAGTCCAACATCAGCGCCATCTCGTCCGCGCGATAACAGTGGTTGTGCACCAGGATGTTACCGCGCAGCACCTCCGCGAGGGTTTCGAGCCGGAGGTCGCGTGTCGGCGGGTCGCCCTGGTGGCTCGAGTTCCACTTGTCCCAACGCTGCCGATACCCTTCGGCCTGGATGAATGCGGCGCGGTACCCCGCCATGTTGCCCATGCGCGTGGACGGACCGCGGCTCCGGTACACGCGCTTGGGATTCTCTCCGCAGGCCATCTTGAGGCCGTAAGGCGCCCCGGGGAATTTCATTTCCTGCACCGTGCGCGCCGGGATGAGCTTGAGGGTGGCGCTGCGCCCGCCAATCAGGTTGGCCGAGCCGGGGAGCGCTTGAATCGTCGTGATCCCTCCGGCGATCGCCAGTGGGATCTGCGGATCCTGCGGCCAAAACGAATGCTCCGCCCATACCTCCGCCGTCACCGGATTCGTCGCCTCGTTGCCGTCTGACTCGGCGTCCGTGCCCGGGGCCGCGTACACCCCGAGGTGGGAATGGTCGTCGATGATCCCCGGTGTGACGAATTTCCCTGTGCCGTCCACGATCACAGCATCGGTCGGCGCGTCCACGGAGCCTCCCACCGCCACGATGCGCCCGTCGCGGAACAGGATCGAGCCGCTGGCGATCTCCTGACCCGCCGCGGTCATGATCGTGGCGTTGCGAATCACGACCGGCGGGTTCGGGCGCCGGCGGTAGGTCGACACGTATTGCGGCCGACCGACACTGGTGGTGTCAGACGGCGCCGGAGATTGGGCCCCGGGGCGCGCACTGGCCGTCGCGCAGGCGGCCGCGAGCGGCACGGCCAGGTACCACAGCGATCGCTTGGTGCGAGACGCCAGGGGCGCCCTCATTTGACGAGCTCGAACACCAACGGAGCCCCGATCAGCTCGATCTTCACGATCCGACGCGGGGTGTCCTTGGCGACGAAGAAGACCGTCGGCAGCTGCCCGCCCGAGATATCGAGCCGGAAGGTCTGGAACGTGCCCGCCGGCACCGTCACGCCCCCCCCGTCGGACACCTTCACCTGAATCACCTTCGCCTGGCCTTTTCCAGACTCAAACACGTTCAGGTTGAACGTCGCCCCGACGGCAAGCGGCAGGGCGGGCATGACCATCGCGAGCGCGTTGTCATCGTAGGTCCCCGGGGCGACGGTGGTATCGATCGCTAGGGTTTGCGGCGTGCCGCTCTGTTGCGGCGTCGTCGATCTGCCCGTGACCCTCCCGCCCGCGTACGACAAGTGAATGTCGTTTGGCTGCCGACCCGCCGGGGTCTGTGCGCTCCCCGTCTGATCGACCTTGGCCATACTGAGATCGGCGGAATTGAACACCACCGTCGTGTGTTGCTGAACGGCGCCGCCCCCGATGTTGGTCGTCTCCGAGTAGACGACCGAATCGGCGGTGGCGCGGATGCCCGTTGTCATGAATCCGAGGGGATTGCCTTGTACGACGACCTGAAAGCTGTCGGACCGGCTGACGATCTGAGCGCGGTCGAGCGCCGGGGCGCCGATCTTGGGATGCAGGTCGTCGGTCGTGAGCGGCTTGCCGTCCACGTCCACCATCCGCACCGGGGCGATCACCCTGAGCCGATCGTAGAGCTGCTCCCCGTCGCCGACGACCACAATGCTGAGCGCGGCCCGGCGGTAGGTGCGGGCGGCCGCGGCCCGTGCCTGGAGTGGCGTTATCGCCGCCAGTCGCTCGCGGTACAACCGCACGAAATCGCGGTCGAGGCCCAGCAGACGCGCATTGGCGACGGCGGCCGCGATCTGTTGCGGCGTTTCGATGGTGAGCGGGAAGGAACCGACGAGGAATCCCTTCACGTTCACGAGCTCGGAATCGGGGACCAGCTCGGTGCGGATGCGATCGATCTGGTGGAGCAGCTCCACCAATGCGCTATCCACGACTTCGGTGCGACCTTCAAACGTCGCCTGCCAATTGCCCATGCGGCGTTTGCGACTGAGCCCGGCATAGGCGCCGTAGGTCCAGCTCTTCTGCTCCCGAAGGATCAGAAACAGTCGCGCGTCGGCGCCACCGCCCAACACCTGGGTGGCTACCCGGGCGGCGTAAAAGTTGGGGTCGGTGGGGAGAAACGTCGTATTGCCGACCACGATGTTGCCCTGGACCGAGCCGGGGCGGTGCACCAGCAAGATGTCGGTCGTGCTGCGGACCGGCGGTGCGGGTGGGGCCGCGACGGCGGCCGGTGTCCCGGTCCAGCCGCCGAATGCGCGCTGCGCGAGCGCCCGCGCCCGCGCGAGCGTCGCATCGCCCGCGATCACGAGCAGCGCGCCCCCGGGCCGAAGCCGGGACGCGGCGAAACGCTTGACGTCGTCCTGGGTGATCGCCTTGTAGGCGTCCGGTGTTGAGCTGCGGCCGTACGGGTGGCGGCCGTAGATCTCTCGGTTGAAGAACCGGTCGGCCACGTTTTCAGGCTGCGACAGGGCGAGGGCCAGGGCTGAGATCGCCCGGGTACGGGCGAGCTCGAGCTCATCTGTGGGGAAGGTGGCGCGACGCACGACGTCGCCCAGCAAATCGAAGGCGAGATCGGCGTGGTCGCTCAGGACGTTGGCTGAGACTGTGAGAAAGTCGTCTCCGGAGAAGGCGGAGAGGCTGCCCCCGACTCCTTCGATGGCGGCGGCGATTTGCTCGGCGCTGCGGGTTGGTGTGCCTTTGGTGAGCAGCTGCGCTACCAGCTCCGCCGTGCCCTCCTTGCCGGTCGCATCGTTGGTCGCGCCGGAGCGGAAGCTCAGGTTCACCGAAATGACTGGCTGCTCGTGGTTCTCCACCACCAGCAACGTCATCCCGCTCGGTAGCGTCACCTGTTGAAACGGTGGAAACCGTACCGGGGCCAACGGGGTGGGGGCGGGCGGTGTCGTCGGAAACGAATCCTGAGCGATCGCCGGGACTGCCGGTATCGACGCGAGGCCGGCCGCGAGGACAAGCGCAACGGACTTCATGGGGCACCTCCCGGGCTCGCCGCGGCCGGCTTGATGACGAGGATCACCGCGTTCGCCGGATCGAGGTATTTGGCCGCGACTCGCCGGATGTCGTCGTTCGTGACAGCCATGAAATGCTCCAGGTCCGCATTGATGTCCGCCATGACGGCGTGGAACATCGCGTAGTGGTGCAGCTCTTCGGCCTTGCTGAGCACCGATTCCCGGTTTTCGATGAACTGCGCGCGGAACGTGTTCTTCGCTTTGGTGAGCTCGTCCGCGGTGGTCCCGCTGGCCCGAATGGTGTCCAGCTGGGCGGCGAGAAGGGAATCGACGTGCTCGACGCTGACGCCCTGATTTGCCACGCCGAACGCAAAGGTGGTGCCGGGGCCGCGGTGGTTGCCGGCGATCCCTGAGCCCGCGAAGAGCGCCGCTTTCTCGCGCCGCACGATCGATACGTTGAGTCGCGAGCTTTCCCCTTGCCCCAGGATGATGTTCATCAGCTCGAGTGCCGGCGTGTCGGCGTGGTCGTGGTCGGGAATGCGGTACAACCGGATGACCGCGGGGAGGTTGGCGTGCTCATCAGAGAATTCCCGGCGCAGCAAGCCCGGGCTGAGCCGGTACTCGCAGGCGACGGGCGCGGGAGCGGGATGGCTCGGAATCCCCCCGAAGTAGTTGGAGACGAGGCGCCGCAGCTCGGTCGGGTTGAAGTCACCGACCACGACGAGCGTGGCATTGTTCGGCGCGTAGTAGGTGTCGAAGAACGCCTGCACGTCGCTCAGTTGCGCGGCGTTCAGGTCGGCCATGTCGCCGATCACGGAGTGGGCGTATGCGAAGCAGGTGGTGCTGTCGAACGGCAAGGTGAGGCCATCGGTGAACGCGCGCCCGTACGGCTGATTGTCCACTCGGAGCCGGCGCTCTTCCTTCACCGTCTCGCGCTGGTTGTGGAAGTTCGAGTCGGTGATGGCCAGTGATCGCATCCGATCGGCCTCGAGCCAGAGGGCGAGGTTCAGGCGGTTGGACGGCAGCACCTGGAAGTAGTTGGTGCGGTCCTCCTGGGTGCTGCCGTTCACATTGCCCCCGGCGCGCTGCACGAGTTGGAAGTGCTCGGCCTTCTTCACATGGGCCGACCCCTGGAACATCATGTGCTCGAAGAGGTGCGCGAACCCGGAACGCCCCGGCCGCTCGTCGCGCGAGCCAACGTTGTACCACACGTCCACCGCGACGATCGGCGTGGAATGATCTTCGGACGTGATCACCCGCAGGCCGTTTGCGAGCGAAAAGGTATCGAACGTGATGCGCCCGGCCTGGCCCGCCAGCGGACCGCCGCCAACGACCAGGGCGAGGCCGCTCAGGGCGGCACGGATGGGAACACGCATGAGAGCAGCTCCGGACATGAAGGTCGGATCCTTAGGCGCGTGACGGCGCGGGGAACAGCGCCAATGCGTTCGTCTCGAGAACGGCCCGTCGGTGTTGATCGCTCAGGGGCAAGGTCAGGAACTGGTCGATGTTCTTCCGCAGGTCGTGGACCCCGGGGCTCGGCCAATCGGTGCCCCACAGGACCCGGTCCGCGATATCGGTCAAGCGAGGAAAATAGTCCAGCAGCTTGAGCGGCGGAATGCCGGACACGTCGAGGCGGACGGTTCGATGACGTCGCAGAATGAAGAACGCCTCTTCCATATAGAGGGGGCGGCCCCCATGCGCCATCACGATCCGCAGGTCGGGGAAGTCGATCGCCACGTCGTCCAGCTCCATGGGATTGCCGTACTTGGAGCGCGCCCCGGGAAAAATGGAGGTGCCGGTGTGCACCATGACGGGCAGGCCCCGCTCCTCGCAGCGCCGGTAGATGCTGGCCAGGGCATCCAGGCCGTCGGCATAGGCGTTGGCAGGAAACAGCTGGTGATTGGGGTGGATTTTGAGCATCCGGATGCCAAGATCCACCAGCCGATCGACGTCACCGGCCGGGTCGGTGGTGAAGCGCGGATGCACGCCCCCGTACGGGAGCAAGCGGTCGGGAGCCGCCTGCGCGTACCGGGCGGCGAAATCGTTGGTGGAGTTCGTGAATCCCATGACATCGGGGCTCGGGTAGTTCACGAGCCCGACCCGCCACACCCCCGCGCGGTCCATGACCTCGAGCAGTGCCGTGGGATCGTCCATCAGCGACAGGAGAAACTCCCAGTGGGCTGCTTTGTCGGCCCGCATCACCGCCTGGACATGTGGTTTGAGGTCGCGCCACGGCTGGATGTGGATGTGAACGTCGGTGATGCGGTATTGGGGTGGGGGGCCGGATGCACCGCGTTCCATGGGTCGCCCAAGCTACCGACGGGCTGCTCCGGGGTCCAGCCTGCGGTTCCTTAATGATGCGGAAGCTGCTTGGGCGCCTGCTCGTGGAACGTGTACGCGCCAGCGGGGCATTTCACGGCTGGATTGGTGGCGGTGAACACGCCCGCAGGATTCTCCTTCCAGAGCCACACGTGCAGGTCCCAGTGGTGCAGGGCCTCGGGCATGATCGGGTGATGGCCCATCATGGGGCCGTCGAACGGATGCCCCCAGAGCTGCGGTTGACTCGCCGACACGCTGACTGGCATGAACCATTCCGCCGCCACCAGACGCAGTTTGTCGCCGTCGGGCTCGTAGATGAGCACCTGTGGGCGGAGCGTATCGAGCGCGGGGCCGATCGTCGACGCGTTCAGGAAATGGACGCCCATGCCGCCGGCGGGATAGGGGATCTGACCAGCGCCACCGGCTACCGGGACGTCGATACAGGCTAGAGTCGAGAAATAGCCATCGTGCACGGCGGCGATGGGGTCGGCGTACTTGTCCAGCGCCGCGCGCACGGCCTCGAGCCCCGGTGCCAACTTGGGGGTGGCAGGTGCGGCCTGGGCTCGCAGCGTGGGAGGTCCAACGACGAGGAGCACGGGGACAGCAAGTCGGATCAAGGCTCGAGCGGTCATCATTGCACCTCATCGCTGGACGGTTTCTCAATGCGCGGTGTCGTGGCATCGGCGACCCGCCTGACAGCGCCACAAAAATCCCTCGCGCCGTTTGGTCTGTCAACCAGGAGTCCCGCGCACGCACGCGTCGCGCGTCAGTCGTCCCAGCTATAGAACCCCTTGCCCGTTTTCTTGCCGAGCTCCCCTTTGGCCACCTTGTCCTTGAGGATTTGCGGCGGGGTGTAGTGCGGGGCCCTGAGTTGCTGGAAGAGGTACTCGGCGATGGCCAGCCGCACATCGAGCCCCACCAGATCGGTGAGCTTGAGCGGTCCCATCGGATGGTTGTAGCCGAGCTCCATGGCCTTGTCGATGTCCTCGGGAGACGCGACGCCCTGTTCGACCATGCGCATGGCCTCGAGCCCCAGCACGACACCAAGGCGGCTCGAGGCGAACCCGGGAGAGTCCTGGACGACGATCGGCTCTTTGCCGAGCCGACGGGCGAACGCCGCGGCCCGATCCACGGACTCGGGCGGCGTGCGTCCGTGCCGCACGATTTCCACCAACCGCATGACGTGGACCGGGTTGAAGAAATGCATGCCGATCAGGCGCGCCGGTTCGCGGACGGCGGCGGCAATCTGGCCTACGGACAGCGAGGAGGTGTTGGTAGCGAGCAGCGCGTCGCGCCGAGCGGTGCGCTCCACCGCGGCGAACAGGAGCTGCTTCGTGTTGAGGTTTTCCACGATGGCTTCGATGACGAGGTCGGCGTCCACGACGGCATCGTTGAGGTCGGGCGCATAACGCAGTCGCTCGTGCACTGCGGCCCGATCGGCTTCGGCGAGCTTGCCGCGCTGCAGTCCGCCGACGAGGAGAGCCTCGACCCTGCGTTTTGCATCGGCCAGGGCTTCCGGGCGCGAGTCGGTGAGGGTGACGGCGCATCCGGCGAGCGCGGCGGCATAAGCGATGCCATGGCCCATTGTCCCGGCGCCAATCACGGCGACATGGGGTGCGGCGGCGTCGGGTGGGTTCATCCGGTTAGAGCGTCCATGGTACGCCGGCCGAGCGCGGGATCGTTGGTGCACAACCCGTCCACGCCGGTCCGGGCGAGCAGGCGCATTTCCTCGGGATCGTCCACGGTCCAGACTATGAGCTGCGCGATGGCCACGTGCAACGTCGCGACCAGCTCCGCGTCCACCAGGCTCCGCTCCTGCCAGAACGCCACGGCCCCGACATCCTGCAACGCGACGAGGGGCCGGATTGGATACGACGTGCTCAGCACACCACGCGGGAGCGTGGGGCGGGCGCGCCCCAGCCTTGCCAGGATGCGGTGATCGAATCCATGCACCGCGTAGCCGGCCGGATTAGGTCCGGCATCGAGCACCGTGAACAGCCTGGCGTCGGCGGCCGGCGGGAGCGTTTTGACCTCGACGTAGACCCGTAGTCGCGGATCGATGGCGGCGAGCGCTTCCTCGAGCAACGGTGGCGACTCGCCGTTGGCGAGGCGCTGGGCACGCACAGCGGCGGACGCAGACGTGGGGATATGCACGCCCCCGATCGTGTCGTCGTGGTGGACGATGAGGGCGCCGTCGCTGGTGGCGTGCGTGTCGAGCTCCACCCCGTCCGCACCCAGCCGCCCGGCGGCGCGAAACGCGGCGAGGGAGTTCTCGACCTCGACCGTGGATGCGCCGCGATGTGCGATGACCAGCGGCCGTCTCACTGCAGCAGGCTGTCTGCTTGCTTGGGCTCGATCCAGTCCGGCTCCTTCTCGATGTCGTGGACCAGCGCGATATCCTCCGGTCGCGGCAACATGCTGGTGCGGTAGGCCGCGTACTTGTCCGCGTCCATCGGCACGCCGTCCACCGTGAAATGTTGGTGCGCGTAGACCCCGATGCGCCGGTTGAATGTCAGCTCGGGCACCTTGAGCCACTGCTCGCGCCCGGGGATGAACATGTTGAGCCGTTCGACGAGCTTCACAATCTCCTGGCGGTAGAGGCCCCGGGCGTACTCATTGAGCTTCGACTTGTCGGGGTCCACGATGGTGTTGTCGCGCTCATCGTACCGGCCTTTCAGGCCCCACACATACGCCCAGTGGGCCGAGGATGAGTTGTCGGTGCCGAACAGGTCGAACGCCGTGGGGATCCACTTGTAGAAGAACCGCTGGATCACGTCGGGCGGCATCTTGCCGGCCTTCACGATGCGCAGCAGTCCGTTATTGCCGGTGCCGAGGTGAAAGGACTCCTCCTTGAGCATCGGCCCCATGGAGCGCGCCAGCGGGTCGAACGCGCTCACCGACAGCATCTTCAGCTGAAACTTGCCGTCGCGGTCGATGAACTGCGTATAGGTGAAGAAGTCGAGCCAGTTGTCGACGATTTCGTTGAACGAGCCGAGCAGCCGCTCGCCCTCGTCGGCCCGGCGCTCGAGCAGCTTGGAGGCTTCCCGCTTCCCTTCGTCACCGAAATGCGCGCACAGGAGATAGGACATCTGCCACCCGTGGCGCATCTCCTCGGTCATCACGCGCTGCAGGGACAGCAAATCGTAGTCGCTGGGGGCGTTGTGGAGCAGGTTACGCTGCTGCTCGACGGAAGCGAACTCCGTGTCGCCCTGGTAGACGATCAGGTTCAGGAGCGCGTCGCGGATGCGTTGGTCGGGGATGTGCATCACGGTCGGCCACTTGGTTTGGCCCTTGTAGTGACCGAACTCGATGTGATCCACCTCGGGATCGCCGAACTTCGCGTCGAACTTGAAATCACGGAGCGCGCCTTGCGGCAGCCCGATGGAATCCTGCCAGTAGCGGAAATAGTCGATCCAGTCGTCGAAATTGTTCAGCCTCCGGACCATGGCTAGCGGCTCCTCGTAACGAGTGACGCGCCAAGTCGCTCCCGCGCCTCGGCGGTGGCGAACAGCTCGTGCTGCATTGTGATCTCGAGATCCAGCATGTCGACGAGCGCGGCGCGCTCGCTGCGATAAATCGCTTCCTTGGCGCGCCGCACCGCGAGGGGAGGATGGCTCGCCCACACCGCGGCGAGGTCCCGCGCCTCGGCCAGCAGCCGGTCGCCGGGGACCACGCGGTCGACCATCCCCAGCGCGTGGGCCTCTGCGGCCGGCACCATACGCGCGCTCCAGATCAGCTCGAGCGCGCGGGAGGGACCGACCAGGCGGGGCAGAAAGTAGCTGCCCCCCCAATCGGGGCCGATCCCCAGCTTATGGAACACCTGCCCAAGCGCCGCTCCCTCGGCGGCGAGTCGATAGTCGCAGGCGAGGGCCAGATTTGCCCCGCCACCGGCCGCGGCGCCGTTGATGGCCGCGATGACCGGCTGTGGCGCCGAGCGAATCACCAGGGCGATCTCCTTGCCCGCCGCGACCAGCGCCGGGCCGTCACGCTCGAGAATCGTCAGGTCGGCGCCGGCGCAGAACGCGCGCCCCGCGCCGGTGACGATGAAGACCCGGGCGGCATCGCGCGTGACCAGCGAGCGCAGGCCGGCGAGCAGGGCGTCGCACAGCTCCCGTGTCAACGCGTTCATCTTCTCGGGTCGGTTCAGCGTCACTGTCCCGATACCGTCGACGAGCTCGACCTCGACCAGCGCCCGGCTCACGCGCGCTCCACGATCATCGCGATCCCCTGGCCGACGCCGATGCACATGGTGGCCAACCCGAATCGGGACTTCGTCCGCCGCAACGCATAGACGAGCGTGGTCAGGATCTTGGCGCCGGTGCAGCCGAGCGGGTGTCCGAGCGCGATCCCGCCGCCGTAGATGTTGACAGTGGCAGGGTTAAGCTTCAGCTCACGAATGCACGCGATCGCCTGAGCGGCGAATGCCTCGTTCAGCTCGACGAGATCGATCTGGTCGATCGTCAGCCCGGCCCGGGCGAGCGCCTTCTGTGTCGCGGGAATCGGACCCAGGCCCATGCAGCTGGGATCGACACCGGCCACCGCCGTGGTGACGATGCGCGCCAACGGCTCGGTTCCACCCGTCTCGGTGGTCACGAGCAGCGCGGCCGCCCCGTCGTTGATGCCGCTCGACGTCGCTGCCGTGACGGTCCCGTCCTTCCGAAACGCCGGTTTCAGTTTTGCCACACTCTCGAGCGTCGCCCCGGAGCGCGGATACTCATCCTTGGCGAACAGCGAGCCGTCGGGGAGGGGGACCGCAACGGTTTCCTCGGTGAATACGCAATCCCGCAACGCCCGCTCCGCGCGGTGCTGACTCTCTACTGCGAACGCGTCCTGCTCCGCACGGGTGATCTGGTAGCGCTCGGCGACCACCTCCGCTGTTTCTCCGAGCGATATGGTCCAGTCCTTCTTGAGGCGTGGGTTCGGGAACCGCCACCCCACCGTCGTATCGGCCAGCTCCGGGGTCTTGCGGCTCCACGGGTCCCCCGACTTGAGCATCACGTAGGGGGCGCGGGTCATGCTCTCCACTCCCCCCGCGAGGAACACCTCGCCTTCGCCGGCCTTGATGGCCTGCGCGGCGGCCGCGACCGCTTGCAGCCCCGAGCCGCACAACCGGTTCACGGTTTGTCCCGGTATCTCGACCGGCAGGCCGGCGAGCAGCAGCGCCATCCGCGCAACGTTGCGGTTGTCCTCGCCGGCCTGATTGGCGCATCCGAGGATCACGTCATCGATGGAGCGGGGGTCGATGCCCGATCGCTCGACCACGGCCTTGATCGGCACCGCCGCGAGATCGTCCGGACGCACACCGGCCAGCGAGCCGCCGTGTTTGCCGACGGGCGTCCGCAGGGCCGCACCGATGAGCGCTCCGGTCACAGGCCGACCCAGACCGTCTTGGTTTCGAGGTAGCCGTCGAGGGCATCTCGGCCGAGATCACGCCCAAAGCCCGAGGCCTTGAACCCGCCGAACGGCGCTCCGGAGTCGTAGAAGTTGTAGCTGTTGATCCACACGGTACCGGCGCGGATGGCTCGCGCGGCGCGATGCGCCTTCTGGATGTCCTTGGTCCAGATGCCCGCCGCCAGCCCGTACATCGACCGGTTGGCCAGCTGCACGCCCGCGTCGAAGTCGTCGAACGTGAGCACGGCCAG
>JBOHST010000127.1:0-6012 GCA_050733375.1 Gemmatimonadales bacterium | reverse complement strand
CCTAGTCACATCGGCTCCGCCGCCGATCTACCGGCCGACAATCAAAACCTCCTGTGGCCCACAGACCGCGCGTCTCTTCGCGAGCGCGACGCTCGGCCTCGGTGAACCAGTCGACATACTGGACGTTCAGAGGAAACGTCAGCAGCACCGCCCAACCTTGGCGCACCAGTGCCCAGTTGATCATCAATCCGTCACTCCAAACGTAGGCGAGCAGCCGGTCATAGCGATCACGGGTTTCGACATCACGCTCGAGCTGCACCACCGACCCCGGCTGAATCAGGGCCGACAACGCGGCGGTCGCCTGCGAGCCGAACGGCTCCTGATCGGCTTCGGGCGTATCGATGCCGATGAGGCGCACGCGCCCCCGCCGACCACACTCGATCGTATCTCCATCGACGATGCGGGTGATGGTGCAGTCGGAGGTCGCCCGGACTGGGCGCGGCGGTCCAGAGTCGGTGAGCGACAAGGAGAGGACCGCAAGGGAATCGCTTGCGCGCGTACTGGTATGGTCGTGGGCGACGCGCCATCCGTCCGGCGTTCTGAGGTAGACGAGCGTCATCGCGCCGGTGGATGTCGCTCCGGGTGGGCCACCCAGCTCCCAGCGGTAGCGCATTGTGGCGATGGCCGCGTCCGAGCCGAGGCGCAGGACCTCCACGGAATCGACGCTCATTTGGATGCGGCCTACCTGGGCCCAGACTTGGCGCAGGAGGTCGGCGATCGTTTGCCACCCACGGTACATCTCTCCATCACCGAAGCTCGTGACGGTTGTCGTATCGAGGTACAACGCGGCGACCCCGTTGGGATCGCCGCGGTTGGTGGCGTCGACGTAGCGTTGGACCTCAGCGCGGATTTGCTCTTCGACGGTCTGGGCTGTCGCTGGGGACGAAAATGTGAGACACAGAAGGACAAGGGCGCGGCGCATGGTTCGGACTAGCGGAATGCACCCAAACTGCGGCGCTGCTGAAAGACTCATTCCACAATCTACGCGCGCCTGCACCTTCAGGCGCTGCTTAAGGCCGACCGACCCACCTACTCGAACTCCGCAAAGAACGGCTCGTCAAGCTCGAATGTCTGTTTGGCGCTCAGGCCGAGTTCGAGTTCTTCGCACATGTCGAGAAGTCTCTCGCCATCGATGAGCTCGATGGGCGGCGCGCCATCCCGCGTGGCTTCCTTTCGAGCATCAGACGTGAAGGTGCCGTGCTGATGATGATGCCCTTGTCAGCGCGGCCTGTCATGGAACCACGGAAGTCGCGGGCGTGAGATGGGGTGACGGAGCCGCTGTAGCGCTTGCATTGGAAGAGGATCTTGAAGCTCACGAGTGCGTTGACCTGCAACATCCCGATCCCGTCGATGCCGCCGTCCCCACTCTTGCCGGTAACCGTCACCTGCTGGAAGCCTGCTTCGCGCAGCAGGCGCTGGGCAAAGCGCTCGAATGCGCCGGGCGTAAGAGCGTGGAGGTGTTGTGCGAGCTGTGCGCGGTAGGACGTGGGAACAGCGTCGGACTCGTGTGGCGTTGCTTCGGGAGCCTCCTTCTTGTCGTCAGCGGTCTTGGGAGAAGCGGCGAACTGCTCGCGGACCGTGTCAAAAATCGCCAGGGCTTGGGCATGGGACATGGGAACGGCGGCGCGACCCTTGTCGGTAAGACTCCGCACGCCGCGCCGCGATGAGTCGACGTGTCCTGCCTTGACCAAGTAGAAGCGAGCCCAGGCGACCTGGTTGCGAAACCTCGACGCACCGTTGTCCAGAGTCTCAGACAGCTCCGCGTCCGTGAGTTTCAGCGCCGCGGTCACTCGGTCGGCGACTTCAGCTGGGCGACCAGAGCCCCCGAGATCTAACAGGGACTGAAGCACCGGTCCGAAGTAGCGGACGAAGCGAGGTCCTGACGGCTCGTGCATCCTGGTCTCGAATGAACTTGATCGGTTCGGCCTAACGGTTCGCGCATAGTTGGGATGAAGCGGCTAGCCATCCACGACACGTGGTGGCAGAATCGCCCCGCAACCTTCAACGCGGTCGTACAGCCGCAAAGGAAGGGGAGGCCAGCCGCCATGGATACGATAGGGCTTGATTTGCACCAGCGCGAGAGCCAGCTCTGATCCTCACGCAGGAGGGGGAGATCATCGAACGGCGGATCGTCGCACCCGCACCCGCTACGTCGCCGTGATCAAGGCGCTCGTGCGGCGCGACGGCCTGCGGCTGCCCAGCGGGGAGGCGGTCCTCACGGAGACCAAGCTCGCGGCACTACCGTTGTCGCCCGCCTGGCCGCGGAGCTCGCGCAGCTGCGGGCGCTGTGGGAGCCGGTAAACACGCAGATCACCGCGGCGGACGCGCGGCTGGCACACGGGGCCGCCGGCGATCCGGTGGTGGCGCAACTGATGACGGCGCCGGGCACGGTCCGGTGACGGCGGTGGCGTGCGTCGCGACGCTGGATGACGTCACCCGGTTCGTCAGCGCGCACCAAGTCGCGGCGTATCTCGGCTTGACGCCCCGCGAGTACAGCTCGGTCGAACAGCAGCGGCGCGGGCGGGAATCACAAGGGAAAGCGTTACCCATCGGCTGATAACAAAGTGTCACCCATCATTTGAACTGTTCACGCCCTCTCGCCACGATCGGGGATGTCGCCGGTTGTGGATGACGGCGCGAACCACGATCTGGGTGGGCGACAGTACGTAGTAGACCGCATATGGGAACTTCCGCAACAGCACGCGACGCAGATCTCGATATACCACGGGGCCGGCCTCGGGTACATGCCTCAAGAGATCAAAGACGGCGGTGAGTGCAGTTCTGAACTCTGTCCCGAGCCCAGCATGCTGTTGTTCATACCAAGCGAAAGCCTCCACAATGTGCTTGGAGGCTTCGGGCCCGACTAGGAGGCTGCGCGTCACCTTGGAGGGCGAAGCCTAGCCTGAACCTCTTCCCACGTCAGGGAGGGCTCTGGGGAGGGATGGTCGAGTATGCGATCGAGTTCTGCTTTGTGCCATTCTGGTACCGGTACGTCGTCCTGGCTAGCCGACAAGCTGTCCCAGACGTCCTCGACGAGTTGGAGTCGCTCAGACGGAGGGAGCTTGAGGATCTCGTCGAGGAGTTGCTTGGAAGTCATACGATATAAGATGGGGAAACCGCACTTCCCCATCAAGGGGCGCGCGTATAGGTCTAACGGTTCGCGCATAGTTGGGATGAAGCGGCTGGCCATCCACCGCACGTGGTGCCAGAATTGCCCCACAACCTTGAACGCGGTCATACAGCCGCAACGGGGAGGCCAGCCGCCATGGATACGATAGGGCTTGATTTGCACCAGCGCGAGAGCCAGCTCTGCATCCTCACGCAGGAGGGGGAGATCATCGAACGGCGGATCGTCGCACCCGCACCCGCTCCGTCGCCGTGATCAAGGCACTGGTGCGGCGCGACGGCCTGCGGTTGCCCAGCGGGAATCCGGAGCACACCGAGCGCAAGCTCGCGGCCCAGTTGATGACCGCGCCCGCGATCGGGCCGGTGACGGCCGTGGCCTTCGTCGCGACGCTGGACTGCGTCACCCGGTTCACGAGCGCCCACCAGGTGGCGGCCTATCTCGGCCTCACGCCCCGCGAGTACAGGCTCGGGCGAGCAGCAGCGGCGTGGCCGAATCAGCAAGACCGGCAACTCGCGGATGCGCTCCTGGTTGGTTGAGGCCGGCTGGCGCGTGTTGCGCACCAAAGACCCGGCGGCGGCTTCGCTCAAGGCCTGGGCCGAAGGAATCGCGCTGCGCCGCGGGCGCTCGATCGCGGCCGTCGCCCTGGCGCACCGGTTGGCCGGCATCCTCTACGCCATGTGGCGCGACGGAACGGACTACCGCGCCCCGCGGCCGGCGGCGGTCGCAGTGGCATAGCGGTCAGCCAGGTGGCCTGAAAGAGTGTGACCGACAGGGGCGGTGAGCGCGTCGCAGCTTATGACCGCAGTGTGAGGTCGTCGCTTAGTTGGCGCCACCGCTCTTCGGATCCCCATTTGCGCCGACGAGGATTCCTCGTCACCTGAGAGCGCGTACAGAAGGCTGAGCGGCACCTCGAGGGGCACGGGCTGAAACGGGCCGCACGCGGCCCGACAAATAGAGGAAAGACAAAACCCGGCCGAGAGGCCGGGTTTGACGGGGTGCGCCGCTTCTTCGCTCCTACGAGGGCCGCACGAGGTTCGGCTTCCCGTGCACGCCGGTAAAGACCACCAGCACCTTCGCGGTAGTGGTCCCCTTGTTCTTGCCGTTGTGCCACGTGTTGAGCACCTCGAGGAACGAATCTCCCGCCTTGTAGCTATGAACCCCGCCGCCGTCCATCTCAACATCGATCGCTCCCTCGAGCACGTAGACGAAGGTTGGGTTGGGATGCATGTGACGGCCGGTTTCGCCCCCAGGGCCAATCTCCAGCAAGAGTGCGGTGACCTCGGCGCTGTCGGTCTTGGGGTAGCTGATTGGCGCGCCGCCGGCCATGCCACTCTGCAGGATGGGCGTCGCCGCAAACTTCACTTGGGCTGCAGCAGGCGTCGCGAACAGGCCAACGACCGCTATGGCAAGAATGCCTGTCTGTTTCATGGAGGACTCTCCGAAAGGAAGGAGCGGTTAGTCTGCGTCGCCAGTCTCATGCTGTCAATCCAACCAGGCGATGCGATGGTTTCTGGGAGTCGAGCGTGAGCGCCGCCTAACGACTCCGCGCGCAACGAGCGAGCGCCTGCCCGCCGGCCACCCCCGGAGTCCTGAAGAGTCTCGATCCTGCCGCGCGCTCGTATCTCAGCCATCCGTCGCGCACGCCTCGTCCACACGCGTGTTAGGCGCGGCGCCGCCAGTCATTCCCCGCCACCCAGTAACCACGTGACGACACCGCTGACCACACCGGCGGCTGCCCCGAGGCCGGTCCACGTCAAGACCACCTGTGTTCGATCGTCATCGACGCTAGCACCGCTCAGCACGAGTCCAAGAAACAGACCGGCTCCCGTCCCAACCACCGCGTGGAGGGCGATGGTTCGGGCTGCCGAACGATCGCCCGGTGGTTGGTACGCCACCACTGGGACATGTGGCAATGGCAACCGGCTCGGTGCGCTCCACGCCTGAAGCAGAACGACACCAGTCGCAGATGATGCCTCAGCCTGCCGTGCTTGGCCCAGAGCCTCCGACGGTGCGATCGCCAACAGCGCCAATGCGACTGCCAATGCTGTGAGGGCGGTAGAGTGATGGCGGTGCATTCGTACCCCGGCCTCCAGCGGGTCCGCGCCCGCCTAGAAAATATGACTGGGCTGACCTCCGACCTTCGCGTGGGTTAGCTCCACACGATGCGAGTCGGAGTTGCCAGAGCCACCGGCGACGGTCCTGCTGTCGCCCCTACGCGGAGACCAGCCCATGTCTCGTTCGATCATCTCTCTCGGCCTCGATGTGCACAAGGACTCGATCACCATCGCCGTGCTCCCGGCAGGGCGCGGTGGCGCCCACGCGCGTCGAGCGGCTCCCCAATGATTTAACGAAACTCCGCCGCGTCTGCGAGCGGTGCGGCGGCTGGCGAACCGCGAGCGTGGTATGAAGCGAGCGGGGCCGGCTATGTGGTGCATCGGGCGATGCGCGACTGGGGCTACCACTGCGACGTCATCGCGCCGTCGCTCATCCCCTCCAAGCCCGGGCCGCAGCGCAAGCACGACAAGTACGATGCGGTGCAGTTGGCGCGGCGCTATCGCGCCGGTGAGCTCACCACGATCCGGATCCCGTCGGAGGCCGAGGAGCGGCGGGTGCGGGACCTGGTGCGCTGTCGGGAGACGCTGCAGCGCGAGGTGCGCAAGAGCCGCCACTACATCCTCAAGTTTTTGGCGCGGCCTCGCCTATCGGGACGGCACCAACTTGAGCACGGCGCATTACCACTGGCTGCGGCGCCTGGCGACGACCGGCTCGCCGCTGGTGGCGGAGGATCAGGAGGTCTACAGCGAGTACCTGGGGCTGCTCGAGTACAAGCTCTCGCGGCGCGATGAACTCGATCGCCGGATCGGCGAGCTCGCGCTCACCCCGGC
>JBOHST010000126.1:0-11076 GCA_050733375.1 Gemmatimonadales bacterium | reverse complement strand
CATAGGAAGCGCTCACGAGCGTCGCGGTGCCGAGAAAGTTCCGCTCGACCAGCGCGACGTTCCAGGTCGTGGACCCCGCGGCGCTGGAAAAGTTGAGCTGCGGGGAGGTGCTCCACCCGTCGGCCGTTTCGACGCGCAGCGCCAGGCGATCACCGAGACGCAGCGTATCGAGGCGCACCGAGCGAAACACGCCGAGCTCGCGCAGCGCCCGCTCACTTTCGACCCGGCGGGCTGAATCGAACGGCGCGCCGGGGCCCACGAGGAGCAGCCGCCGGATCACGGCCGGGTTGGTGGTGATGTGGAGCGCGTTCCCCAGCCGGACCACGAAGCGCGGCGCGCCTCCCGGGGGGTCGAACACATTGCGGGAGATGACGACGACGGTGTCGATCGTGGGGTCGGCCTGCGCTGGCTCGGACCCGGACGGTCGGGCCTGCGCTCCCAGATCCGGCGGCGCTCCGGCCAGCAGCACCCACGCCCCTAGATGGATCGCGAGTCCAGTGGCGCGCGATCGCACCGTCACCGCATCCCGTCGATCCGCTGGCGCAACCGATAGGTGACGTGCCGGCTGGTGTCGTCCCATGCCGTAAAGAATAGCGTGGCGTCGAGGCGGCCGATGATCTGGCCGATGCCGCGCGAGGAGATGGTGAACGTCCCCCGCACCGAATCGGGCCGAAGCGGCCGGCACAGGCAGGCCACAGTGGCATAGGCGGGAATCCGCGCGGGCCGTGGCCCCAACGCATACGGCGTCGCGCGGCGCAGTTGGCGGACGTCGCCCAGATCGAACGCCACGCTGAGCGCGTATTCGTCCCCCAACGACTGAGTCGGATTGAATTCGAACCGGGTCGCGAGCACGTCGTGGCCCCCAAGCGCCGAATCCAACGGCTCCGCGCGCAACCGCACGATGGTCAGATCGGGGTCGGTTTCCACGACGAGGCGGCCGTGGGTGAGCCATTGGGCTTGTTGTTGTTCGCCTTCGGTGTCGCCTTTCTGGGGAAAGAGTTCGCACCCGAGGCACCACAGCGTCGACACCGTCAGACACCGCTGCGTCAACACCGTAAGGAAAAGGCGTAAGGGGGGAAAACGTATGGAGCAGGCGTAAAAACGGTACCAAGTCCAGAGGCCCGAAGTCCTAGACTGTCGCATGGCCATCCATGCTCATGTAGGCCGACTGCTGGTCCATCAACTCGCCTCGGAGGTTGCAGCCGAATGCATCAGACTGGCTGAAGGGATCAGCGGTCCCGGAGCCGAGAAGCGCGCGGACCAACTCGTTCGAGCGGCGATCTCGATTCCGTCCAACATAGCGGAAGCGTGCGGCCGTGGTACCCTGGCGGAGTTCCGGCGGTTCCTGGTATATGCACGCGGATCAGCACAGGAGTTGCGGACGCATTTGGAAATCGCGCGACGCGTGGGTCCGCAGCAAGCGACTCAGATCAAGCGGATGGAGAGCCGAGTCGCACTGGTGATCAGAATGCTCTCTCGACTCTATGAGAACCCGCCGAAGACATCCTGATCCTACGCTTCTTCCCTACGCCTTTCCCCCTTACGCATTCCTCCTTACGTCTAATACACCCCGAGATACCTCTCCAACTCCCACTCACTCACCTGCCCGATATACTCCTGCCATTCCTCCCGTTTAGCCTCCACGAACCGCGCGTAGATATGCTCGCCCAGCGCCGCGCGGACCACGACGTCTTTCTCGAGGCATTCGAGCGCCTCGTGCAGGTCTCGCGGCAGCTCGTCGATGCGGTATTTGCGCCGCTCGCGATAGCTCATCTCGAAAATATTCTTGTTCACCGGATCGGGCGGGGTGAGCTTGCGCTCGAGGCCGTCCAGGCCGGCGGCGAGCTGCACCGCCAGTGCGAGATACGGATTCGCCGAAGGATCCGGCATGCGCAGCTCGCAACGCGTCCCGGTGCCGCGCTTGTCGGGAATGCGCACCAACGGCGAACGGTTGCGCATCGACCACGCCACGTTGACCGGCGCTTCGTAGCCCGGGACCAGGCGCTTGTAGCTGTTCACGAGGGGATTCGTGACGGGGCAGAAGCCACGGGCGTGCTCGAGCAACCCGGCGATGTAGGCCAGCGCGGTATCGGACAGCTCCCACCTCCCCTTGGGATCGTGGAAGGCATTCTTCCCCTTGGCGAACAGCGACTGGTGCGTGTGCATCCCCGAACCGTTCTGCCCGAAGATCGGCTTCGGCATGAACGTGGCGAGAAAGCCGTGGCGATACGCCACATCGCGCACCATGAACCGGAACGTCGCGAGGTTGTCGGCCGTCTCGAGCGCCTCGGCGTACTTGAAATCGATCTCGTGCTGCCCCGGCGCCACTTCGTGGTGCCCCGCCTCGACCTCGAAGCCCATCGCTACCAGGTCGCGGATGATGAGGCGCCGAATCTCCTCGGCGCGATCCACCGGTGTGAGATCGAAATAGCCGCCCTGGTCGTGCGTGTCGGTCGTCGGGGCGCCCTTGGCATCGAGCTGAAAAATGAAGAACTCGGCCTCGACGCCGGCCATCATCTCGAAGCCCATGTCTCCGGCACGCGCGATCTGGCGTTTCAATGCCTGGCGCGTACATCCGGCGAACGATGTGCCGTCGGGGTTGTAGATGTCGCAGATGACGCGGGCCACTTTCCCGCCCTCATCTTCGTAGGGCAACATGCGAAACGTGTCGAGGTCGGGCCGGAGCACCATGTCGGATTCCTCGATCCGGACGAACCCCTCGATCGAGCTGCCGTCGAACATGACGTCCCCATCCAGCGCCTTCTCAAACTGACTCTCGGGGACCTCGATATTCTTGTTGACGCCGAGGATGTCGGTGAACTGCAGGCGCAGAAAGGCGACGCCCTGTTCCTTGGCGAGGGCGAGAATATCGCGCTTGGTAGCGCCGGTGGTTCGTTGCGTCATCCCGGAGACTCGGTGCAAGGAGCGGGAGGAGAACGATCGGGGACGGGCGGAGCGCAGGGTGACCCCTGTCGCCGCCGACCGTCCCCTCCCGTCACCCCTCAGCAGTCGTAATACAAGAAGAACTCGTACGGATGCGGTCGCAGGGCGACCGGGTCGATCTCCTTGGCCCGCTTATAGGCGAGCCAGGTATCGAGCAGATCCTGCGTGAACACCCCGCCCTCGAGCAGGAAGGCGTGATTCGCTTCCAGCGCCGCCAGCGACTCGGCGAGGCTCCCGGGCGTGTTTTTGATGTGCGTGCGCTCGGCCGGCTCGAGCTCGTACAAATCCACGTCCATCGGCTTGGGCGGCTCGATCTTGTTGCGCACGCCGTCGAGGCCGGCCAGCAGCAGCGCCGCGAACGTGAGATACGGGTTGCACGCCGGGTCCGGCGCGCGGAACTCGACCCGCTTCGCCTTCGGCGATTTCGAGTACATCGGGATGCGGCAGATCGCCGAGCGATTCCGTTGCGAGTAGATGAGGTTGATCGGCGCCTCGTACCCGGGCACCAGCCGCCGATAGCTGTTGGTGGTCGGCGCCCCGAATGCCAGCACCGCCGCGGCGTGCTTGATCAATCCGCCGATGTACCAGCGCGCCGAGTCCGACAACAGGGCGTACCCCTTGGCATCGAAAAACAGGGGCGTCTTGTCGTTCCACAGGCTCATGTGCACGTGCATACCGGAGCCGTTGTCCCCGTACATCGGCTTCGGCATGAAGGTCGCGGTGTAGCCATGCTGCGCGCAGACGTTCTTGACGATGTACTTGTACATCATCACCTGGTCGGCCATGCGGGTGAGCGTGGTGAACCGCATGTCGATTTCCGTCTGTCCGGCGGTACCGACCTCATGGTGGTGTACTTCCACGTCGACGCCGGCGGCGATCAGGGCCAGCATGATTTTGGAGCGCAAATCCTGCAGCTTGTCCACCGGCGGCACGGGGAAGTAGCCCTCCTTGTGCCGTGGCCGGTGGCCGAGGTTGGGAGCGCCGTTGGTCCCCGAGTTCCAGATCCCTTCCTCGGAATCGATGTGGTAGTAGCCCTCATGCGCGTTCTGGTCGAACCGCACCGAGTTAAAGATGTAAAACTCCGCTTCGGGCCCGAAGTACGCCGTTGTGGCGATGCCGCTCTTCACGAGATAGTTCTCGGCCTTCTGCGCCACGAAGCGCGGATCGCGCGAATAGCGCTGACCCGTCATCGGATCGGCGATGTCGCAGGTCAGCGATAACGTCGGCACCTGCAGGCAGGGATCGACGAACGCGCTCGTCGGATCGGGCAACAGCAACATGTCGCTCTCGTTGATGGCCTGAAATCCCCGGATCGACGACCCGTCGAAGCCGAGACCTTCGGCAAACACGTCTTCGGTGAGCTCCTTGAGCGGCAGCGAGAAATGCTGCCACGTGCCCGGGAGATCACAAAACTTCACGTCCACGATCTGCACCCCGGCTTCCCGGGCGCGGCGAATCACCTCGGCAGGGGTGGCCTTCGTGCCTCCCTTCGCATCGGTCTTACTTGGCTCCAACGTCGCGGTCATGTGGTCGGTCCCCTCTCGATGGGTCGGCGTCATGGCATGGCGGAAAACGATGAGAGCCCGGCGTGGGGCTCGACGCGCCGGGCTCTCCTTCCTGAACAATTTCGTGCAGGCATGGCGGAAAGTACCCGGGCGCTGCACGGGCGTCAAGCAATTCTTGCGCCAGGTGCACTGAAACAACAGTTTGAGGCAGTTAGACTATCGGAAGATGAAGGATTGGCGTCGAGATCGTGCAACAATTGCACGTTTTGCGCGACACCACACCTAGCCGGGGATGGCTTCCACGAACTGCAGCAGCTCCACCGCCGAAAATTCCCCGAAACGCTCCAGGATGTCTTGCTCCTGCCATTCGAGGAACACCCATCCCGTGGTCTTGTGTGTCCCGTCCCCCACGAAGTGGATCCGGCCCCGGACGGCAGTCAACTCGTCGTCGGGCAAGAGCTCGAGATAGACGTCCCAGCGGTGCTGGCCGCGCTTCAGTTCACCCATGTGGCGCGCGTGCTCCTGGCCGGGAAAGGCGTCGCTCATATGTCCCATACGCTACGCTCCCGTCGCGCATCCTGCCAGTTACATTGCCCCACCATGAACTGCCAGGCGTGCGGCGCTCCACTCTCCGCCGGTGCCCGCTACTGCCACAAGTGCGGCGCCGGCACCGGCACCCACACCGTCGCCGGCTGGCGGGTCGGCCTCCCATGGGGGATTGTGGGGCTCGCCGTGGGCGCGTTGCTCGCTGTCCTGCTGATGCGAGCCGGGGGCGGGAGCGGCGCAGCGGCTTTGGCAGGAGACACGCCGCTCGGTGGCGCCCCGGCCGCCGGTGGGGTGGCGGCGCCGGACATCAGCCAGATGTCCCCGGAGGAGCGTGCCCAACGGCTGTTCGATCGGGTGATGCGCCTGGGTGAGGAAGGCAGGATGGACAGTATACAGTTCTTCCTACCTATGGCGATCGGCGCCTACCAGCAGTTGCCGGCGCTCAGCCTCGATTCCCACTTTGACATCGGACTGTTGCGGCTCGTCGGCGGCGATGCACGCGGCGCCAACATCGAGGCCGACGCGATCCGACGGTTGGTCCCCACGCATCTGTTCGCTTCCGTGCTCCGGGCCCGCGCGCTCCAGGCGCAGAACGACGCCGCTGGGGCGCGCCGGGCCTATCTCGACTTCCTGAAGAACGAAACGGCCGAACGCGCCCGCCGCCGCCCGGAATACGAGGAGCACGGCCGCCTCCTCGACGCGTTCCATTCCGAAGCCCTGGGAAGCACGGGACGATCCGGCCCCTGAGCACGCCATGGGAGGCCCCGGCGGTCACCCCTTGAGCTGCGGCTCAACCTCCAGTTTGTAGCAGTCCGGACAGATCCCGTGGCTGAATTCCGCGTGCGACCGCCGTTCGATGTATCCCTGTAGCGAGCTCCACTGCTCCTGGTCGTTGCGGATGCGCTTGCAATAGCTGCAGATCGGCAAGAGACCTTCGAGGGCGTACATTCGCTCCCGCAACCCGAGAATCCGCTCGGCGGCTCGGAGCCGCGCCTTCAACTCATCCGCGTCGACCGGCTTCGTGATAAAATCGTCGATGCCGGCGTCCATCGCCGCGAGGTAGCTAGCCTTGCCGCTCTTCCCGGTGAGCAGGATGTAGTACGTGTAGCGGTCGGGCCGCTCCTTCCGGATCCGGCGGCACAGCTCCAGCCCGTCCATCTCGGGCATCATCCAGTCCGAAACGATCACCTGGGACTCGGCCAGACGCCACGCCGCCCAGGCGTCGAGACCGTTGTCGGCAACGCTCACCTGGTGGCCCGCAGCCTCGAGTGCCACCTGCAGCACCTTGCGCGAGACCGGCTCATCTTCCGCGATCACAATGTTCACATGTCGCCCCTCGGGTATCGATTGGTTGTGACGCCAGTCGAGATCAGGCTTTCTGCTCCGCTGGCGACCCGTGCATCGGCAGCGCGAACCAAAACGTGCTCCCACGACCGACCACACTCTCCAGGCCGATCCGGCCGCCGTGCGCTTCCACAGCGAACTTGCAGAACGTCAATCCCAGGCCGCTCGAATGCTTGGCGCCCTGATGGGCGGCCTCCACCTGACCGAATTTCTCGAAGATCTTCTCGTGGAACTCGGGCGGAATGCCCGGCCCGCGGTCCGAGACGGAGATCTTGGCCTCCGTGCCGTTTCCCTGCACCAGGACCACGATCTGGCTGGCCGTGGGGGAGAACTTCACGGCATTCCCGACCAGGTTGGTGATCACGCGGCGGATGACGCTGGCGTCCCCGACGATCCGGGCGTGCTCGGCCGAGGCCTCCACGCGCACCGTGACCCGGTGCGTGGCCCGCCCGATCGCGGCCGCCACCTCCGTCGCGACCGCGCCGAGATCGACCAGGGACATCTCCAGCGGCATTTGGCCGGCCTCCAGGCGGCTCACATCGAGCAGGTCGCTCACCATCTCGGTCATGTCCACGGCGACTTTGCGGGCCTCGTCGATTGACTCGGTCATCTCCGGCTCGAGCTTTCCCTCACCGTCCATCTTCATGAGGTCGAGATAGGCCCGGATGCCCGCCAGGGGCGAGCGAAGGTCGTGCACGATCATGTGCACGAGACTGTCCCGCAGGAGCTCCAGCTTCTCGAGTCGCCGGTATTGTCCTTCAATCTCCACGTACAGCTGGCGCATGCGAATCGCGTTGCGGACCCGGAGGCTCAGGTCACTCTTGTCGATCGGTTTGGTGATGTAGTCGTTCGCCCCCGCCCCGATCCCGAGCAGCCGCTGGTCTCGCTGGTTCAGCGCGGTCACCAGCAGGACGGGGATCATCGCGGTGGCGGGGTCGGCCTTGAGGCGTCGACACACTTCGAAGCCATCGATCCCCGGCATCCCGACATCCAGCAATACTACATCCGGGGCCGCGTCGGTCACGCGCTGCAGCGCCTCGACGCCGTCAACGGCTTCGGTCACCTCATGCCCCTGCGACTCGAGGAGATCCCGCAGCAGTAAGCGGTTGGCCTCCTGGTCGTCCACGATCAGGACTCGACCGGTGATCAGCTCGCGCCGACGGACCGCAGGCTCGCTCACGACTTCGCTCCTTGCGTCATCAGTCGCGCCACCATCTCGGGGAATGCCCGTGTGTCGATCGGCTTCGTGACGTACGCGTCGAACCCGGCGGCCCGCGCCGCCGCTTCATCGCCTATCATGGCCTGGGCCGTCATCGCGACCGCTGGGATGTGGCGCGTGGCAGGATCGCGCTTGAGGATTCGAACGGCGGCCAGGCCGTCCATGCCCGGCAGCCGCACGTCCAACAAAATGAGATCGGGGGTCTCCGTCCGGGCGAGCCGCAGGCCCTCTTCGGCCGTATGGGCCTGGAGGACGGTGTGCCCGGCCCCCGTGAGTAGCTCATTGGCCAGCTCCAGGTTGAGGGCGTTATCTTCCACGACGAGGATCTTCCCCGATTTCATGTTCACCCGCTGCGGCCGGCCGTGGGGAGCTGAACGGTCACCGTCGTGCCGGTGCGCACCTCGCTCGCGAGCCAGATCTTCCCGCCGTGCAACTCGACCAGGCGGCGGGCCAGCGCCAAACCGACCCCGCCGCCTGGGAATGCTTCGAAGAGGCCTGCCTGTCGGTCGCGCGGAATGCCGGTCCCCGTGTCCACCACCTCGATCTCGACCCATTCCCCCGGTTCAGGAGTGGTTGCCGGCGCCGCGCGGCGGGCCCTCACCAGCACGCGGCCGCCTTCCGGCGTGAACGTAATTGCGTTGCTGAGCAGATTGAACAAGACCTGCTTGATTTTCGGCTGGTCGAGGGAGATCGCCGGAAGGCTCTCGGCCGATTCAAATGTGAGCTCGAGCCGCTTTTTCTCAGCGAGGCGCCGCACCAGCATCTCCACGTCATGCAGAATGACGCCGAGGTCCGACAAACTGAGCTGCAGCGACATCCGCGCCGCTTCGACCTTGGTCAGGTCCAGCACGTTGTCGATCAACTCGAGTAACTGGCGTCCACTGACGAGAATGTTGTGCACATAGCGCTGCTGGCGCTCGCCCAGCGGCCCTCCGGTCTGCTCCTCCAGGAGCTGCGAGAACCCGATGATCGCGTTCAGCGGGGTCCGCAGCTCATGGCTCATGGAGGCCAAGAACGCGGACTTGGCGTGGTCGGCGGCTTCCGCGGCCTGCTTGGCCCGGCGCAGCTCTGCTTCTGCGCTGCGGCGCTCCGTGATGTCGGCGTGAGCGATGACCGCGCCGTCTCCCCCAGCCTCCAACGCCGTCGCTGAGAGCAAGAACCACCGGGGCGGACCCGTGTGGTCCCACCGATACTCCAACCGGAACTCGCGCCGTCGACCTTGGAGCACGGCGCGCACGCCGGCCAGGACCTCTTGGGCCTCTGCCGCGCCGCGGTAGAGGTCCAGGTAGCTCAGACGGCGCCCTCCACCCGGCGGGTCGAGCTCCCAGCCCCGCTCGCGCGCTGCCCGACTCCAGGCGTCGTTGGCTGCCACGATCGTGCCGTCGCGATCGAGTACCACGATTTCCACCGGCACCGACTGCACCTCCACCTGTTCGAGCGCCGCGCTTCCCATTTATCGGGTCCTCAATCCGGGCGGGCACACTCGCGCCAGCTCGCTGAGCAGCTCCGCCGGACCCTCTTTCGGCACGACCGCCAGTACGCTTTCCCGCAGCTGTGCGCGATCCGCCACCGTCAGCTCTTTGGCGGTGAAGACCAGGATCGGGATGCTTCGGCCCACCGGATGATCACGCAGCCGCCGCACCACCTCGAGGCCGTTCAGCCCCGGCATGATGAGATCCAGCACGATGGCATCGGGACGTTGCGTCAAGGCCGCGGTGATCCCCTGCTGCCCGTCATGCGCCGCCGTCACGCGGAACCCCTGCGACGTGAGCAAATCGGTCACGAGCTCGATGGCGGCTGGATCGTCGTCCACCGCCAGCACCGTCGGTGTGCTGCCGGCGGGTAAGACCCCCACGGCACGGCGTACCGCCTTGACGAAGCCGTCGCGTTGCACGGGCTTCACGAACCATTCCACGGCTCCCAGGCTCAGCCCCAGCTCGCGGTGTTCGGTGATCGAGACCACCACCACCGGAATGTCCTTGGTCTCCGCTGACGTCTTGAGCTGGGCCAGGATGGCGAGGCCGTCTTCACCCGGGAGCAGGATGTCGAGGGTGATGGCCTCGGGTTTGAGGCTGCGGGCCAGGGTCAACGCCTGCGCCCCGGTCGACGCATGCGCCACGCGATACCCCGCCTGGGAGAGGTAGTGGGCGAGGAGATCGCCGGCGTGCTGGTCGTCCTCCACAACCAGCACGAGCGGCCCCGCCTTGCGTTGTCCCGCTTCCTGAAGCGCCGCGATCGATTGGGGTGTGACGCGGGTCCGCACACGAAGCGGCAACACGAACCGGAATGTCGTGCCTTGTCCGAACTCGCTCTCGACCCAGATCCGGCCGCCGTGCAGCTCGACCAGCTTCTTGGTGAGGGCCAGTCCCAATCCGGTTCCCTGCTGCTCCCGCACATAGGCGCTCTCCAGCTGCTCGAACTCCTGGAAGATGCGCCGCTGATCTTCGGGTTTGATCCCAATCCCGGTGTCGGCGACCGCGATTTCGATTCCCGCCGTGGTGTCGTGCGCGGGGCCGGCCGTGATGCGGATGCGGCCTCCTTCCGGCGTGAACTTGATGGCGTTGCTCAGCAGGTTGTACATGATCTGCTTGAGTTTCGCCTGGTCGAGCAGCACGGGCGGGAGTCCCGGCTCGACGTGGATCTCGACGCGGAGGCGCTTCTGGTCGGCGAGCGCCCCCATGAGCGTCCGGGCTTCGGCCAGCACGTCCGCCACGTCGAATTCCGTAGGCGTGAGATCCATGCGGCCGGCCTCGACTTTGGAAAGGTCGAGGATGTCGTTGATGAGCTGCAGCAGCTGGCGGCCGCTGGTGAGCACGTTGGTCACGTAGCGGCGCTGCTTTTCGTTCAGTGGCCCGAAACTCTGGTCCCCCAGCATTTCGGAGAATCCAATGATCGAGTTCAGCGGCGTGCGGAGCTCGTGGCTCATCTTGGCCAGGAACTCGGACTTCGCCTCGCTCGCCGCTTCGGCCGTGGCCTGCGCCTGGCGCAGCTCCGCCTGCGATCGCACGTCATCGGTGATGTCGAACAGCGCCCCGACGACCTGCACCGGGGCCCCCAGTGCGTCTCGCAATACCTGCTGCTCGACTCGGATCCACCCGTAATGGTCGTTCCTGTAGCGAAACCGGAGCTCCCGGCTGGACCGGTCTTGCCGCAGCAACGCCGGCGTTTCCGCCAGCAACCGCGCGCGCTCATCGGGGTGGAATTGCTCCTCCCACCAGCCCGGTTGCAGGGCCTGCGCCACCTCGTGACCCGTCAGACGCGTGAAGTTCTCGCTCATCCAGGTGGGCGTGATGGTCTCGCCGGCGACGTCGGCCACGAAGATCACCGTCGTGCTGAAGGCGAGCACCTGCTGCAGCCGCGCTTCGGCAGACCGCAGCGCCTCCGCGGCCTGCCGCTGCTCGGTGACGTCCTCGGAGACCCCGAGCAGGAACTGCGGCCGACCTGCCAGATCCAGCACGGGGACCTTCTTCGTGTGGAGGATCCGGGTCCCCTTATGACGCGTGTGAATCGGCTCCTCGG
>JBOHST010000125.1:0-8756 GCA_050733375.1 Gemmatimonadales bacterium | reverse complement strand
AACGTGTTGTCGGGGTGTGACCGGAACAGCTCGCGGAAGTCGCCGCCGAACGACCGCACGCCGAATGCCGATTCGAAGTCCTCCCGCCCCTGGGTCCAGACGAGGTAAATCGTCGAGCCGGGCTTGTACTCCCAGCGCAGCACCGTATTGGAACGGAATTGCTTGAAGTTGAACCCACCGGGATTGTTGCTGACCGCCGTATCGCCGTAGGGCTGGAACCGATCGACTAACGCTCGGGCACGGGGGTCGGCGAGCTCGCGGACGTCCGAGTACCGCCCCTTGCTCACGAACGGCTCGGCGTAGACTTGCACGGTGAGCGTGGGGGACGCCGTGAAGTTGAGGCGCCACTGCAGGCTCAGGGTGCGCTGATCGAGGTGCGCGAACGTGTAGTGAGTCGTCGCCAACGAATCCGTGAAGTTGCCGAACCACTGGGTGTGGTCGGTGTTTTTCGAGATGTTCAGGCCGATGGAGGCCGTCCACCGAGACGACACCCGCAGATCGACGCTGGGACTGAGATTGATCGACGACGACCGGCCCTCGTCCCCGCGGAAATAGTTCACCCAGAAAAACGGGACCACGGTGCGGCGCCCATCGCCCTCGATGCCCCCCCACGGCGCGATGTAGGGCGCCTGCCGCAGCGCCGGGCCGCTCCGCGCGCAGCGATCGCAATACGTCGTGCCGAGCTGCCCGAGGGTCCCGCCGGCGTGCAACCACCAGTGGTTCTTGAGCTCGGTATGGACGTTGGTGTTGACCGCGTGCTCGAGCGGCAGGCCGGCGATGGTCCAGTCGTTCCACTCATTGAAATTCCAGAACAGGCGTTGGTAAAAGGCGGCCGGGCGCTGAAATTGCAGCGCCGCCCAGGTCGCTTGCTCCTGCCAGTCCGCGCGGTTCAGGAATCCGAGGTCGTTGACCTCGTAGCCGGGGGAAACGCGCTGATAGCTCGTTTCGAAGCGCAGCACCGGGCCGCCGAACTTGCCGAACCGGACCTGCGCGGTGTGTCCGGTGAGCGCCGTGCGGGTCGAGTCGAATTGCAGCGGCCCATCGGGGCGTTGGAAGTAGTGTGTCGAGCTTCGTTGCGTGGCGGCGATGGCGGCCCGTGAACCGGTCACCCGGCTGGCCGTAATCGAACCATTCAACTCGAACATGCCTTGCCGAAAGCGGTGGCGGACGTCGGCCCCGCCCACGAGCGCGCTCGAGCGCAGATAGTCCCTCGTCCATTGATCGAGCGAGCGGCTCACGGCGGTGCCAATCACTCCGATCCCGGTCTCGCCCTTTCGGAAATCTTGGGTGGCACGCACGACGGCATAGTTCGTCGCCGGCTCGATGCTCCGGTTGTTGCTGCCGGCCTGGCGCTGGGTCACGGCGTCGAGGACGCCGAGTGAGAGCCCACTCGGCAACCGGCCGGTAAGCTTGGCGGCGCCGATGATGGTGGAGGCCGTCGCGGAGCTCGCGTCACCGTACAGGCCGGATAGCTGCGGGGCCCGGCCGATGCGCCTTGAGTAAAACAGGTTCTCGCTGCCGCAGTCGCGCACCACGTTGCAGTTGATGGGGAACCGCAGCAGGCCCGCTCCCTCGATGAAGAACGGCCGCTTTTCCCGGAAGAACGTCTCGAAGGCGCCGAGGTTCAGCACCGCCGGGTCGGCTTCGACCTGCCCGAAGTCCGGGTTGACCGTGCCGTCGAGAGTCAGGTTGGAGGTGACACCATATTTGAAGTCGGCGCCGCCCGTAAAGCGCTGGTCCCGCTCGAACCCGGTCGTCGTGGGCACGGACACGTTTTTCGTCACGACGTAGGGCGAGACCTCGAAGCGGCGGGGGGAAGAGATCCCCTCGATGCCCGTCAGCTCGCCGAGCTGCGAAGCGAACCCCGATTGATTGCGGTGGTACAGCGGCCAGCTGACACGCTCCTTGAACCGCTCGATGTCGCGCCACACCGCGAACCCGAAGGTGTGGCTCGGCGCATTGGCGTAGCGCAGCTGGGAGAGAGGCACCTGGAACTCCGCCGTCCAGCCGAGCGAGTCCACCATCGTGGCGACATCCCACACACCGTCCCACGCGTCATCTTCGTTGTTGTCGTTGTAAATCGCGTAGTCGCGCTTCACTCCGCCGGGACTCACCGCGAATGAGTATCCCGACCGGCGATCATGATAGGAATCGATGATGATCTTCAGCTGGTCGGTGGGGGGGCGCACATCGCGGCGGGCGAGGTGACGCAGGATTTTCTGTGGCTCCGGGTCGTATGCCCGAATGAAGACGTAGAGGTTGTCCGCGTCGTAGGCCACCCGCGCGTCGGTCGCGAAGCGGGCCGGTTTCCCCTCCACCGGGTCGAACTCCTGAAACGCCGTGATCGGCCGCGCAATCCGCCATACCTCGTCGTCGTCCCGGCCATCTATGGCCGGGGGTCGGACCGCCCGAGTCGCGGACGCCTGGGTGGCGGAGGGGTCGGTCGGGGCGCTCCCCGACAGGGTTCCCTGGCTTATGACGGCGGCGGCGAACAACCCGACGAGCGGCAGCATGACGGTCCCCGTGGTGAGGTGATCACCGAATGAGACAGCGCCAGGCCCAAAAGGGTTGTCTAGCGGCCGCCAATGCGCAATCGCCCCTGACTAATTGCTCACACGCCCGGAGGGGCGGGTGGCACCGTGAGGGATATCGTTGTGGAACGCGCCAACATCCAGGGGAGGCGAGATGCCCGGTTCACATTGCACCGTCCTACTGCTCGCTCTCTCGGTCCTCGGAGGGGGCGCGGCCGCCCAAGGCCGCTTCCCGCCGGACTCGTTCATCAACCTCAAGGTGCTGCCGAAGAACATCGACCAGCGCACCCTGGTCAATACGATGCGCGGATTCACGCAAGCGCTCGGCGTGCGGTGCGTGTACTGCCATGTGGGCCGCGATGAACAGCCGCTCGACTCGGTGAACTTCGCCTCCGACGACAAACGGCCCAAACGGGTCGCCCGCGTGATGCTCGACATGGTGAGGCACATCAACGGGGAGCACCTGGCGGAAGTCCCCGACCGACCCAAGCCGCTTGTGGAAGTGCGTTGCGCAACCTGCCACCGTGGACTCGCCCGGCCGCGGCTCCTGGATGACGAGCTGACCCTGATCCTCGCCGATAGCGGCATCGACGTCGCGGCGAGGCGCTATCGGGAGCTGCGGCAGCGCTATTACGGGAGCGGCGCCTACGATTTCCAGGAGGGGGTGCTGAATCAGCTGGCCCGGGCGGAGGCGCAAGGCCGGCGTCCTGTCAACGCGCTCGGCTTGCTTCAGCTCAACGCGGAATTCTACCCGACTTCGACAGCCATCCCGTATTTGATGGGCGAGGTCCATCTCCAGACGGGCGACACCGCAACGGCATTGGTGCGCTACCGGGAAGCACTCGCCCGGGATTCCACCAAAGAAGCCGCGCGGCGGCGGATCGGGACGCTCGGCGGCGCGCGGCGGCCCTGAACGCACTCCATCACAGGTTCGCTCGGGCCTCCCACTCATCGAGCGACCGCGGCCAATCCGCCTTGAGGAGTCGCGACAAGCCGCGGTCGGCCAGCAGCCGCCCACCAGTCTGGCAGGTCGCGCAGTAGTTCACTTCATTTTCAGCGTAGCGGATACGCTGCACCGGGGAACCGCATACCGGGCACGGCTGCCGATACCGGCCGTGCACGGCCATTCCCTCACGGAACGCGGTGACCTTCTCGGGAAAGCCGTCACCGGTTTGGGCGCGGAGGCGCGCGATCCACGCGCTGAGGGTCTCGCGCGCGGCACGGTGCAGGCGCGCGATCTCCGCCTCGTCGAGCTGCGACGTGAGTTTGAGTGGTGACAGCCGCGCGGCGTGCAGGATCTCGTCGGAGTAGGCATTGCCGATGCCGTCGAAGATCCGTGGATCGGTGAGCGCCCGCTTCAGGGTGTGCGACTCGCGCGTGAGCGCGACGCGGAACTGGTCGACGGTGGCGCCCAGCACGTCGAGCCCACCCGGGTCGTGGGCGGCCAGGGCGGCGGCACCGCTCGCGAGGTGCAGGGCGGCGCGATGCTTCGAGCCGGCTTCGGTCCACACCAGCGAGCCGCCTGGAAAATCGAACGCCGCGAGCCCGATCCGACCGGGTATCGCCGCACCGGCTGCCCGCCAACGCAACCGGCCCGCGATCATGAGGTGCAGCACGGCGAAGAGATCCTCGTCAAACTCGATGACGATGCGCTTGCCGAGGCGGCGCAACGCGCGGACGACCCGCTCTTCGATCTCCGCGATCGGTGGGGTGGTGGTGCGCAGCAGAAATGGGCTCGCGATCCGCACGCGCTCGAGCCGCGCGCCAACGATGCGGGGCGCGAGCGCGTGCAGATAGAGTGCGATGTCGGGCAGCTCGGGCATGCGAGCGGGCGGCTCAGTCCACGAACGACCAGAGCATAGCGCGGCTGTGCCGGTCTAGCCGGGCCGGATCGGCGAGGTGGTACAGGTCGCCGGACACATCCCGGATCAACAGGCCTCCGGAGGGAAGCGGGCGCGGCCAGTCGTCGAGCCGCGTCACGAAGCGTCGCGGCCCTTGCCGGGTTTCGACGTGCCAGCGCCGGATCTCCACTTCCTCTTCGATCTGGTGCACGCGCACGACGTGCATCACGAACCCCGCCTCCACCAGGGCCGCCTCGAGTGCCGCGCGAGATCCGGCGTCAAGCGTCGCCGGATCGGTCACGAGCGCGAACTCTTCCTCGTCGTCGTCACGCAGCGACAAGTGCCGCGCCGGCTCGGACCATGGGAAACAGCGACGCACGCGCACCGCGCGCTCGACGCCGTCTCGCACGGCCCACAGCTGGCCGTCGGGGCGATGCTCGAGGCTGAGCTCCGTCGACACTTCGGTTTCCGATCTCCGAACCGCTGTCGCTTCCATGTGACCTCCTTGGAGGGGCAGTCTTCAGTTATCAGTCGTCAGTGGGTCGGCAATCCTACTGACGGCTGCCAACTGACAACTGACAACTGACGCCTGACAACTGTCTCACACCAGTTGCAGCTGCATCTCATACAACCTGCGGTAGCGCCCGTTCGGCCGGTCCAACAGCTCACGGTGCGTGCCCGCTTCAGCCAGGCGGCCATGTTCGATCACGAACAGCCGTGATGCCTTGCGCAGCGTCGACAGGCGGTGCGCGATGGCGAACACGGTGCGGCCGGCGATCAACCGCTCCAGCGCCTGCTGGATCTCCCGCTCCGTCTCCGTGTCGACACTGCTCGTTGCCTCGTCGAGGATCAGGATGCGCGGGTTGTGCAGGATCGCCCGCGCGATCGACACTCGCTGGCGTTCGCCACCCGAGAGGGTGTGGCCCCGCTCGCCCACCACCGTGTCGTAGCCGTGCGGCAGCTTGCACACAAAATCGTGCGCGTTCGCCGCCTGCGCGGCCGCGATCACCTCCGCGAGTTCCGCCTCGGGGAGGCCGTAGCGGATGTTCTCCAAGACCGTGCCGTGAAACAGATACGGATCCTGGAGCACCATTCCGATCTGGCGGCGGTAGTGCCCCTGCTCGAGCTGCCGCACGTCCACGCCGTCGACCCGGATCGACCCGCCCGTGACGTCGTAGAAGCGCGCGATCAGATTCACGATCGTGGACTTCCCACCGCCCGACGATCCGACGAGCCCGATCAGCTCGCCGGGAGCGACGTCGAAGCTCACTCCCCGTAACACCTGCCGCACGCCGTCGTAGGCGAACGTCACGTGCTCGAAAGTGACGCGCCCGTGCACCGGCTCGAGCCGCACCGGCTGAGGTGCGTCCCGCACCTCCGGCTCGGTGTCCAGCACCTCGAACACGCGATGCGCCGAGGTCGTTGCCCGGTTGATCGTCCGCGCCATCTGCCCGATGATCTCGATCGGGGCGACGAACATCGTCGTGTACAAGAGGAACGATACGAACGTTCCCGCCGACAGCGTCGCGCCGGCGCCCAGGAGCCGCGGCACGGCGACCACCCACACCAGCACCGTCATGGCGTGCACCGCGAGCATCAGGAGCGGCCAGAACCCGGTCCACATGTCGTGGATGCGGTTGAACTCCGCCGTCACGTCCTCGTTGCGCACACCGAACCGGGCGATCTCGCGGTCCTCCTGATTGAACGCCTTGACGACCCGGATCCCGGGAATCGTGTCGGACAGGACATCCGACACGCGCGACCATTTGCGCCAGGCGCGGATGAACAGCCGGTTGAGCGATTCACCGTGCCGGTAGATCAGCCAGCACAACGGCGGCACCGGCAGCGTCATCACCAGACCGAGGCGCCAATCGAGCGACAGCAGCACGACGCCCAGCCCCGCCAGCATCACGAGCGACAACGACACGTCCACGACGCCGAACGCCAGGAAGTCCCACAGCCGGTCGGTGTCGGCTGAAACGCGCGTGATGAGACTCCCGGTCTTTTTGCGCGAGAAGAACGCCAGCGACAGGCGCTGGATGTGCTCGTACAACTCGGCTCGGAGGTCGCGCGCCACCCACTCGCCTAGAATCGCCATCAGCCGCAGCCGAACCAGTGCCGCCGCTTGGCGAACCACATACACGAGCGCCATCGCTCCCACCGCGACCCAGGCGACGAGGCTCGCCCGCCCCAGCGGCAGGGTGCCGTCCTGTGCCGGCCGGATCACGCGGTCGATCAGGTAGCCCGCGAGGTACGGTGGCACGAGGCTCACCAGCGTGATGACCGCCGCCGCGCTCATGCCGAGCGTGAGACGGCTCCGATACGGCCGGAGATAGCCCAGGAGACGTCGGATCACGGCGACCCGCTGCCCTGCGACCAGCGCCTGCGCGTCGCGGATCGGGCGCGCGACCCCGTCGGCGTACTCGCGATCGGCGTCGGGGGAGTCGATCTCGCGTCCCTCGAGCGCCTCTTCCAGCACAAAGCGCAGGTTTTCGAAGGCGCGCCGCTGGCGGTGCGTGTACCGGGCGACGAGCAATGCCGGCTCTCCCGGCTTTCCGAGCACCGTCAGCGTGGTGGCGGACAACCCCGGGGCCTCGCGTACCGCCTCGACACGCGAGCGCCACACGCTCTCCACGGTCCACCGTTCCCCATTGCGACGAGCAATGGCGAGGTGACTGGGCCCCAGCGCGACCCAGGACTCGGCCAGACACAGGGCGTGATCCAGATCGGCCAGGGCGTACAGCACCACCGGCGCGCCGTCCCAGCGCGCCTCGATTTCCCGACGCAGCTCGATCGGTAACCGGGGCGGCTGGTCGGTGTAGCGGGCGATGATCGCTTCGTTGGTGTGTTGCAGCTCGGTTTCCATGCGCGTGATCCTCCAGTGGTGCCAAACGAAACAGCCTTCCAGGTCTCTGGGAGCACCCGGAAGGCCGGATCACGCAAAGGAATCGCGGACTTCTAGGGTACTTCCCTCTTCGAATCGACCTCGCCGGACGCACTACGCCCGGCAGCGTCGGCCCGCGGCAAGTTCAGACGCACGAAGTGCCCGACCGCGTGGAGGCGGAGCATCGGGGTGGTGCGGATGAACGGGTTCGTCATCGAGAAGAGACCTCGGTGGTGTTCGGTCAAACTGCCTTGGTCTGCAAACTAGGGACCCTGCGGACGATGGACAAGGGGTCGCCTTGACGTGCTGGGGGACGAGGCGTAGCTAGGCTCATGGTCCACCAAACGGCGGCGCCTCGTCTCTCCATCTCGGAGATGCGCCGGGTCGTCACCGCTGCGGCGGTCGGCAACATCATCGAGTGGTACGACTTTTACGTCTTCGGGAGCCTGGCCGCGATCCTGTCGGTCAAGTTCTTCGAGAAGAGCCACCCCGTGGCAGCGTTGCTGGCCACCGTCGCCCTGTTCTCGATCGGCTTCCTGATCCGCCCACTCGGGGCGTTGCTGTTTGGCCGGATCGGCGATCGCGTGGGTCGCAAATACACATTCCTCATCACGCTGACCGGAATGGGGTTGTCGACCGCTCTCATCGGGGTCGTCCCGACCTACGCCAGCATCGGCCTCTTGGCCGCGATTCTGCTGTTCATCCTCCGCCTCATCCAGGGTCTTTGTCTCGGCGGGGAGTACGGCGGCGCCATCACGTACGTCGCGGAGCACGTCTCGGACGAGCGCCGGGGCTACTACACGGGGTGGCTCCAGACCTCCCCCACGCTCGGCATCGTGCTGTCCCTCGCCGTCATTGTCGGGACCCGGCAGGCCCTCGGGACGGAGGCCTTCGCCGAGTGGGGATGGCGCATCCCGTTCCTGCTCTCGCTCGTCCTGGTGGTGATCGCGGTCTATATCCGGCTCCGGTTGCAGGAGACGCCGATATTCCAGGCTCTCAAGGCGCAGGGGAGAACCGCGGCCAATCCCTGGCGCGAGGCCTTCATGAGCCGGAACCTGCGCTATGTGGTGATCGCGACCATCGTCGTCGTGGGCGAAGGATGCGTCTGGTACAGCAGCCAGTTCTGGGCGCTGTATTTCCTCCAGACGGTCAAGCACGTGGAGGTCCTGAGCTCGAGCCTGATTGTGGGCATCGCGTTGCTCATCGCTTCGCCGACGCTGGTGCTGTGCGGCTGGCTCTCCGATCGAATCGGACGCAAGCCGATCATTCTCACCGGGTTCCTGCTGGCCGCCGTCACGTATTACCCATTGTACTCGGCCCTCGGGCGCTACGCGGAACCCACCGCGATCAACTACCCGATGGCCATCCTGATCGTGGCGATCCTGGTCGCGTACGTGGGGATGGTGTACGGACCCATCGCGGCATTCCTGGCGGAGTACTTCCCGGCCCGAATCCGGTACACGTCGGTGTCGGTGCCGTACCACATAGGAAACGGATGGG
>JBOHST010000124.1:0-26104 GCA_050733375.1 Gemmatimonadales bacterium | reverse complement strand
GGTCCTCGTCCTCCGCGAGCCGGTTCTGCTCCCAGATCTCCGGGATCGCGAGCGCGAGCAGCAGGGCGTAGAACGAGTTGAGCGCGACGAAGTACACGACGATACTGGCATCGATCCCCTGGATGACTTCGCTCATGCCGCGAACTCCGCGAGCGCCTGCGACGACAGTCCGAGGATCAGGCGCGCGACGTAGCGGGCGTCGGGGTCGGGGCCGATTTCGGCGGCGAGTAAGGCGTCGCGGCCGGAGGGGCCGAGTCGCATGAGCGCCAGCGCCGCGCGCAACCGCACCCACCAGACCGCGTCCGTGAGGCGCGCGGAGAGCACCGCAAGGGTCCCGGGATCCGCGATGCGGCCCAGGGCGCGCGCCGCCTGCGCGCGCACTTCCCATGCTGCGTCCGTCGCGAGCCCGCCCAACACCGTCACCGACTGCGGGTGCGGAAAACCGCCCAACGCGCGCGCGACCTGCACGCGGACCTCGGGATTCCGATGCGCGGCGAGCGTGGTGATGGCGTCACGGAGCCCGGTGGCGCTCAGCCGGCCAGCGAATTCGGCGTACCGCGGCAACGCCGGGTCGTACACGCGGGTGAGTCGTTCGACGAGCAACGGCACGACGGTCACGTGGGCGTGCCGCAGCATCGCGGCGTAATACGCCTGCACCGTCGAGCCCAGGTCCGGCAGGCGTTCGAGCGCCGCCGTGACGACTCGCGCGTCGGCGGTGCGCACCAGCGCGGCGGCTGCGGCGATGTGCACCGCCGAGTGCGGGTCACCGACCAGGCGGGCCAGGAGCGGGGCGTCGGCTGCGGTCGCCACCACCGAAAGAAACCGGGCCGCCTGCAGCCGTTTCCACCATCGCCGGGACGTGGCGCCGGCGCGGACGCGGGCGGCCCACGGCCGCCGCTCGATTTCTTGGGCGAGAATTGACCAGCGCTCCACCGGCAATCGCGACGCCCATTCGACCAGGGCGTCCACCGCCGCAGCCGTCGGCAAACCTTCGAGCGCACGCCCGACCGGCTCCGGGCCGACCTCGCCCAGCGCCCAGCGGCGCATCGTCGCATCGAGGATGGCGCGGCGCGGCAGCAACGCCGTCCGCCGCCGGCGTCGGATCCAGCGATTCGTCAGGATGAACAGCATCAGCGCGGCGAGCATGGTGCCCTGCAGCAGTGCGACGATGACGAGCAGCTGCTGGCTGGTCACCGACCGACCCAGCGACGGATCTTCTCGAGCGCCACCCGCAGGCTCACCGGTTTGACGAGGTAATCGGTCGCTCCCGCCTCGAGGGCGCGCAGCTGCTCCTCCTCGCCGCCGTGCACGGTCAGGAAGACCACGCGGAAGACGTTGGGCCGCTCGCGCTGCAGCGAATGAAACAGGGAATAGCCGTCGAGTCCCGGAAGATCGACGTCCAGTAGCAGCAGGGGGTGGGTGTCGCCGGTTGGCAGCGTCCGCAGCGTTTCGAGCGCCACGCGGCCGTTGCGCAACACGCGACTCTTGTAACCGCGCGACGCCAGGCCGTACTCGAACAGCTCGATCAGCGCGGCGTCGTCCTCGATGATGAACACGTCCGGGAGCTCGTCGGCGGGAACGTGCCGCCCGAACGCCAAGCGCAACCGGCCGAGCATCACGTGGGTCAGGACACCCCGCTCGGCCGGAAGGGCGCCCCCGCCGGCAATCCAGGCCTTAGCCGACTCCTCGATTTCCGCCGCCACGTGGGTCGCTTCTGGGAAGCCGTAGGATCCGGCCGAGCCGCGGACTTTGTGGGCTTCTCGCCGCAGCTCATCCAGGGCGCCTGGATCGTCGCCCCGCGCGGCGAGGCGATCCGCCAACCCGAGTAGCAGGTCGATCTGGCCCTGAACGCTCCGGAGGTAGCCTTCGAGGAGGCCCGGGGGGAGGAGCCCGGGGTCGAAGTCGCCGGTCACGGTCACAAGATAGGAGCGGCCCCGGCGTCGGGGCTATAGGTGACGGCCATTGCGCGGCTTGCCGTGCCCGGCGGGTCGGGCTAAAGTGCCCTGCGATGACCACCCCGCAGGGGCCGGCCAGCGCTCGCGCCGCGGTCGCGGTAGGACTGTGTTTCACCTGCCGCTGGAAGCGGACGACCCTGAACCGCCGGGGCTCGGTGTTTTTCCGCTGTGCGCGGGCCGAAACGGATGCGCGTTTTGTCCGCTATCCCCCGTTACCCGTCCACTCCTGTCCCGGATACGAGGAAGCGATGCTGTTCGTCGTCTTGATGCACTACACTCGGCCACTCTCGGAGGTGGACGAGGTGCGCGCCCAACATGTGGCGTTTCTCGAGCGGCTGGCCGCGCAGGGAACCGTCCTGGCCTGGGCGCGTCGCGATCCGCCCACGGGCGGGGTGCTCGTGGCGGCGGTGCCGGACGCGGCGACCCTGGAGCGGGTCCTCGCCGACGATCCGTATGTCACGGCCGGAGTGGCGCAGCCCGAAATCGTGGTGTTCAACCCCAACAACGTGCGGGTGAGCCTCCGCGCCTAACCGATCGAAGCTCGACGGCGGGTTGCCAACGCTCCTTGGGCCGCGATATTTGCGGGATCAGGTCCCTCCAGACACAGGCAGGGATACATGAGCCGACCGATGCAGGGTCTCATCGTCCGCGGCGCTACCGGCGGGATTCTGGCCGGCCTGGTCGTCGCACTGTGGTTCCTCGTTGCTGACGGCCTCGCGGGCCAGCCGTTCCGAACGCCAACGCTTCTGTGGAACATCTTTCAGCACGAACCGGGGCCCACCACGTTCCGGGCGGTCGCTGCCTACTCCGTGCTGCACTTCGGAGTATTTGCTCTGCTCGGGATCGCGATGGCTTGGCTGAGTACCAAGCTCCCGGCACCCCCACGCCTGTTGCTCGGGGTGGTGTTCGGCCTCGTGCTGCAGGAGGCATTGTTCTACTCGGGTCTGGCGCTGTCCGGCGCCCAGGGGCTGGACGTCGTGCCATGGGCCCACGTGTTCGGCGCGAACATCCTCTCAGGCGTCGTACTCATGGCGTTTCTGCACCGAGCGGAGCGCGACGAGCGCCCCTTCGGCCTGGCCGCGCTGCGGTCTCATCCCAGGATCACGCGCGGCGTTGTGACCGGACTGTGGGGCGCGGTCGCTGTGGCGGTGTGGTTTCTCCTGCTCGACGTCGCCTTGGGGCGGCCGTTCCATACGCCGGCAACGCTGGGCTCGGCGTTTCTCCTGGGGGCCTCGCAGGGCGGTGACGTGTCCGTGAATCTCGGGGTGATCGCCGCGTATACGGTTGCGCACGCGGTCGCCTTCATCGTGGCGGGAATCATCCTGGTTGCGGTGGCTGAGCTGGTGGAGCGGACGCCGCAGTTCGTGCTGCTCGCTATGATGTTCTGCATCCTGCTCGAGGCCTTGGTGGTCGCCACCCTGGCACTCGGGGCGGCATGGGTCCTGGGCTCGCTCGGCCTGTGGTCGGTGGTGGTGGGCAACGTCCTGGCTGTCTCTGCCATGGGCTGGTACATCTGGCGCACCCACCCAGTCCTGCGACGCAACGTGTTGCAGAAATCGGTCGAGGTCCACGTCTAACGAAGTGCGTGGTGCGCTGTCCTCCCGCGCACCACGCAGCCCGATCGCTTACTTCCCGTACACCCCGATCCCGTACCAGCAGGGATTCGTTTTGCACGTTGGCATGAGCACTTTCACACGGTAGCGCATCGTTTCGCTCGGCGTGACCCGCACGATCGGCACATCATCGGTCTGAACATCCGAATCGACCTGGTCGCCATCGGCGTCGTACAGCACGAGATCGAGATCGCTGCAGTCGTTGTCGCATACGCCCACCAGCGCGTAGGATTTCCCCGCGCGCAGCGTCAACGAGAACGACTCGTTCTCATCGTCCCGGAGCGATCCGATCTGGGTATCGTGGGTCTGGTCGTACCCTCTGTCACTGAGGGACTGTGCGGCGTCCTTCAGCTGGCTCTCCACCTGGCCGCGCCACTGGTTGCTCTGCGCCGGTGCGGTCGGCGCCACGACCGTCAGCGCGACCGCGACTGCAACGGCGACTCGATTCATTTCGACCCCCTGCCTGAGTCGGTAGAGCTGACGACGTGGACGGGAACGCGGCATTCCGGCGGCGAGATCCGTGCCAGCCGTCGGCCGAAAAACCGAAATAAGGTAGTGATTGAGAGCCGGTTAGACGAGAACCGCGCAGGATGCATGGCGCAGCCGGCCGGGCATGCTGTGGTGCCGCCACAACTTGCGCCGGCCGGCCACGAAAAACCGAAGCGTCAGGATTCGGGATCGGCTCGCTGGCCGCTCGCCCAGCCGGTCCCGACCCCCACGCCGAAGGCGACCGCGGTGCCCATGGTGATGAGCGGCAAAGCGGCTACCGGAAGGATGGCGGCGGTCGCCACGACGCCGGCGATCACCGGGGCCGATGGCCTCTGAGCCTTTTCCACGAACCGCAGGCGCTGCCTGACGAAGCCCCGCGTATAGAGATAGCCGCCAGCAAGTGCGGCGGCGCCGATCAAGAGTCCGACGATCATTGTGTCTCCTTGAAGTGCTCACCGTACGGAACTTGCGCCACTCCGGTTTCCGTCGCAACCTCGGGGCGCTAGGACCGCGGAGCGCCCATGGCAGGACTCAAGGACGTCGATTCATTCGAGCGAGTTCAGCTGATCCGCGTCGCGCTGTGGTTCGGGCCGGCATGCCTGCTCATGCTGTCGCTCCTGTGGTTCTTCCTGCGGCGCCAGGGCGTGATCCCGGTCTGGTTGTTTGTGGCCCTGCTGGTGTTGACACCGGTGCTGACCGCGTGCGGCGTGCTCGCGATCCATTACGGGACGAGCGGCGCCTCGGTCAGTCTCGTGAAGACGCTTTACTCGGCCGGGGATATCGCGCCGCCGCGCACCTACCCGCGCCAGGACGTGCTGATCGTGCGGGGACAGTTCCGTGAGGCGGCGGAGTATTTCCGGGACCATCTCACTATCGAGCCGGCCGACAATGAGGCCAGGCTGCGGCTCGCGGACATTCTGGAAGACTACCTGAACGACCCGGCTGGAGCCGAGCGGCTGTATCTCGAGGTGCGAGCCGCCAACCCCGATCGGGGCCAGGAAATGCGGGCGGCGAACGGGTTGATCGACCTGTATCGCAAGCGGGGCAGGCGCGACCGGCTCCTGGTGGAGCTGGCACGGTTTCGCGATCGCTATCCCGGTACACCGGGAGCGGACGCGGCGGCCAAGGTGCTCAAGGAGCTGAAACAGGAGCGGAGGACCTGAACTGTGGACGGTGCCCGGGTAGCCAACCGTGGAGATCAGCGGGCAACCTCACCGGCGCTAGGATTCGGGTTCAGAGTGCCGCACCCGCAGCCGCAATCCGGCCGCAACGACAGCGGATACCGCACCGTCCTTGAGGATTTGAAGTTCTGCAAAGGACTGCCATCCAGTTGTTCCCAGTTCTACGCCGACCTGAGTCACAAGCCCGACATCGGTTGTGGTGGTGAGATTCGAGTTTGCGCTGCTCCAGTACGGCCCGACACCCACGTACGGCCTGAAACGAGTCTGTAGGGGCGCCCATCGGATAGTCGGCGCCACAAGCCAGAGTGACCCTGGGGTAAGCATGTAGTAGGTCGCGGATGGGTACACGGCGAGACGCAGCGGGAGCCCAACGACGGCGTGCACGCCGATCGCCGCAGCGTTCAAGTCGTTGAAATTGTATGCCCCGTGGACTCCTAGGTAGACCGTGCCGGAACGTTGCGCGTTGGCGGGGGGCACAGCCAGGACGAAACACCAAGCAGTGAAGGTGAGTGCACGTGAGAACAGTGATATAGGAGCATCTAGGGCTGGTTGGTGCTCGATTGACCATTCCTTAGACGCTACGTCATCAGCTAGATCGAACACAATTCCTCCTGCAGCAAGCTAGGCTTCGAACGTCGATAGCCCATAGTGCCTACGAGGTGGTCGTTTTGCAGGGCGGCGATAAAGTTTTTCAACTCGCTCGCCAAAGGACCTGCCCTGTCCAGGTCGCACCATTCTGATTGTGCCGACTGCGGCGGGACGGTGAAATCGGTCTCAACAGGAAATATGGCCAGCGTCAGAGTGGCAGGCGGGGTTGCAGAGGACGATGAGGGACAAGGTTCCCCTCGAGATCGGACAGGGCCTACGTGTTCGTGAGCCGACCGGGCTAGGTAGCGTAGCCGCTTGCTGGCGGGCAGCGGCCTAGCCGCGCAACGCGCGTGACATTTGACCTGGCATGGAATTTGCCTCTACCGCAAGCAAATGCCCACGGCAGGATGGAACGATGAAGCAGTGGCCAAGGCTTTTAGGAGTGTTGGTTGTCCTCGGGCCCGAGGTGCCGCTGGCGACCACGTCGCCGCTCGCCCGGGCGGTGCGTGAAGACGGCGGGCTCCACGCGCTGCTCCTTTCAGACCAAACGCGTCGCTTTCTTGCGCTGCAGTACCGGTCGTTCCCGACCGAATTCATGGGTTGCATGATCGGCGAGGTTCACGACTCGGTGGCGCACATCGAGCGGATCGCTCCGGCAGACGTGGAGCCGTCGCACTCGACTGCGTCGTGGGTCGTCCCCAAACAGACCTGCGAGAGTGCAGGGTGGACGGGCACGGTGGGCATGATCCACAGTCACCCGGATGGGGTGCGGTGCTGGTATTTCTTTCCCGGCACGCAAGTCTTGAGTTCGGACGGGCAGTCGTTCCTGCGCTCTCCGTATGCACTAGATGCCATTATGTGCGGCGACCGCGTGGTGTGGATTGCCCGAGACCTGGTACAGCGGCAGGTTGCGCTGGCCGAGACCGGCGATGGGCCGTCGTCGGTTGGCGTGGCGCCCTGAAGCGCGCTTCAGCTCGTCCACCCCCGTTTTCTGAAGACAGGGCCCCCGCTCGCGCCGGGGGCCCAACGTTTTCACCCCCGCTCGCCGCGCAACGCGGTCAAGGTCACGCCGCCCTCGCGCCAGCAGCGCCGCCGCGACGGCCAGCCCAGCATCGGGAAAACGACAAGTTTCATGACCCCCCGCGAAGTTCTCGACGGACCGCACGGTGGCGGCGAGCACGACTTTCACCTGACGGAAGGGCCGGATCCGTTTCCTGAAAGACGAGTCCGATTCTCGAACCGGAGCGTGGTGATGCGCCCCGCCGCGTGGCACGGCCAGTCCTCGCCGGCCGGGTCACGGTCTCATACGCGCTCGCCCAGCCGCTCATGCATGTTTGGGTATTGGTTTCGGTCATCTTCGGAGGCAGCGGTGCCGCTCCCCAGGTCTCATGCCGACCAGCGGTCCACCTACCGAAGGATTCCGATGCGGTTCCCGCGTGGGTACGCGTACAAGGGCTCTCCGGACATGTTTGATGCCCCCTCACAGTGCGCCTGCTGCCCGCTGTACAGCACGCAAAAAACGCCTTCTATTTGCCAGGTGCGGCGCCACAGGAACATCACCTGACGGTCGTTGGCTGAGAACGTGACGTACGCATGACCACTGAAGGTCACCACATGCGTGTGTACCGTGCCGAACCAGTCCGGCGGCCTACACCGCTGGAGGGATTCGTCGGCGGCGATCGAGCGCAAGCCGGCGTGGGAGGCCGGCAGCGGCTCGGCCCGCGTGATATAGGTGACCCCGTTACGTTGGTAGCCGCCGATGCATGCGACCCGTTCTTGTCGCATGTCGACGCTGGCCTGCCAGAGCCGCTGAAGCACCTGGCGGGCTTCGCCAGGAAAGCGGAAAGGGCCCTGATTGAACGGGTTCACCGGCAGCTGGGGGCCGACGTCCTGCGCGGCCAGGCGCCCAGCGGACGCCACGGCCAACAGGCAGCAGATGGTTAGACGGCGCACGAGCCGCCCCACATTCCGAGGAGGACACACGCGATGCACACTCCTGAACCCACCGTCCACGCGATGCGGTTCCCCGAGCGCTGGCTCGCCGTGCTACGGATCGTCGTCGGATTCTGGTTCCTGAAGGGCGCCGTGACCAAGTTGAGCCTGACCCTCGCGTGGGGGGTGCTCCCCATCCCGACTGCCTCGGAGCGGTGGATCCACACGCTGCCGATCCTCACCGCGAAATACGCCGCCGGCAACCCGATCGGTGTGGTCAAGGGCTTCCTGGAGCACACCGTCATTCCCCACGGCCAGCTCTTCGCCCAACTCACGGCGTTCGGTGAAGCCGCCGTGGGACTGGGACTGACGTTCGGCTTCCTCACGGCGCTCGCATCCGTCCTCGGCCTGTGGCTCGTCGTCAACTACGGCCTCGCCACCCAGTGGGTCGGCTTCAGCCAGCAGGGGTTCCACATCGTGCTGGGCGCCTGCATGATCGTGTTCCTGATGTCGCGGGCCGGCCGTTACTGGGGACTCGACGCCTGGCTCCGCGCCCGCCGCCCGAACTCCCGCCTCGCGCGACTGCCGCTCGGCTGACCCAGGGCTCCGCTCACGGGACGTACAGTACGCCATACGGCTTTTCGCCCACCGCCACGGTGGCGATTAGGCGGCGCGTGCCCGTATCCATCACCGAGACGGTGTTGGAGCCGCCGTCGGCCGTGTAGAGCCGTGTGGCGTCGGGAGATAGCGCGATCCCCCATGGCCGCCTGCCGCCTGGGATGCTGGCGACTACTGCTTTCCGGGCGGCGTCGATCACGCTCACTCGCGCTCCGCGCCCCTCCGCTACGTACACCCACCGGCCGTCCGGCGATACGACGACGCCCACCGGCTGCGTGTCCCCCGCGCCGATAGGGATCGTGGCGATGACACTGTCGCTGGCGACGTCCAGGATCCAGACGGCGCCGCCGATCTCCGCCGTCACGTAGGCGCGAGCGCCGTCGGGGGAGACGGCGACCCAGCGCGGGCGGTTGCCGACCGGCACCCGGCGGATCTCCCGCCCCGCTCTGTCGATGATCGAGACGGTGTGGTCCGTCTCCGCGGTCACGTAGAGCTTCGCGCCATCCAGGGTCACGGCAATGCCCTCGGGTTCGACCCCGACCGCCACGGCGAACAGGACTCGGCGCGTCGCGATGTCGACCGCGGTCGCCATCGAGGTTTGTTCGTTGGACACGTACAGCGTGTTGCCGTCCGGGCTCAGCGCGACCTGCTCGGGGTCGTCTCCCGCAGGAATCGTGGCTACGATAGCGCGCTTCGCGACGTCGATCACGCCCACGCCGTCGTCTTCCCCGAGGGCGACGTAGACGGTCATCCGATCGGCGCTGAGGCTCATGCCGCGCGGGCGGTTCCCCACGGGGATGGTGGCGACCACGGCGTTGGTCGTCGTGGAGATGACGCTGACCGTCTTTCCGCGCTCGTTGCTTGCGTAGACCACCGGCTCCCGGCGCTGCGCCGGCTCGGCTCCCGTCAGCGCCTGGTCCAGATGCTGTGCCTGGTCGAGTCCACGGATCTTGTCACGGCCCCGGATCGAGCGCAGGATGGCCCCGGCGAGATCGGCCCCGGTCAGGTCCGCGCCCGTTAGGTCAGCCCCAGTGAGGTCCGCGCGCGTCAGGCTGACCTTGCGCAGATTCGCGTCGCTCAAGTCGGCATCGGTGAAATCCGCGCCCGTCGCGTCGGTGCGCATCAGCCCCATCGGCTGGTTGCCGGGGTCGGCGCCGAAGTTGGCGTGCGCCAGGGTGGCGCGACGCAACCGGGCGCCGCCCATCGCCGCGATCAGGCGGGCGCGGGTCAGGTCCGCGTCGGTCAGGTTCGCGCCCGTGAGGAGCGTGGCGTAGAGGCTCGCCTCGCGCAGGATCGCCCGGCTCAGGTCGATGCGCCGCATCCAGGCGACGTCCAAGACCGTGCCCGTGAAATCCGCTTCGTGCGCTACGGCATCGTCGAGCTTGACGGCGAACATGTTCGCTCCGGCAAAGTTCGTTCCCACCAGCCGGCAGCGCGTCAGATTTGCTCGCTTGAAATCGACTCCGCGCAAATCGAGGCCGGAGAGGTCGCTGCCGGAGAAGTCGGCCGGCACCTGCTCGGTGGCGCGATCGAGGGCCGCCAGCACCTGTTCCCGGGTGAGCCGGACGCCGGGCAGGGAGGATGGTCCGGGCGGCGACGGCTCCGGAGCCTCGGTCATCATCGGAGCGGCATCGCTGGCGGCGAGGCGGCGGGCCATCGCGCGCGCTCCCTTGGGAAGCAGATCGACGATGTCGCCCTTGAGCTCGAATTCCTCGTGTGCCCGCAGCCGGCCAGTCGACACGTCGACCATGGTGGCGGACAGGAACCAGATGAGGTTGCTGAGTTTGCTTACCCGCCCGGCGACCACACGTTCGACGCCCAGCCCCCTACCGAGCTGCGCCAAACAGGTCACGTCGGTGCAGTCGCGCGCGGTCCGTCCGGCGGCCTCGAGGGCGGCGGCGACGCGCGCCTGGCTGGCGATCGAATAGCGGCCGCTCTCGACGAGTGCGGCGGCGAGCCAGGCTTCCGCGCTCCTGCCGCTCCGTCCGAGCTGCGCGCGCACGGACGCGAGATCCGGCCGAGCACTTGCGTCAACGGATACGATTTCCAGGACTGCGAGAGGAGTGAGGGTGGGAACAGGCATCTCTTGGGCGCGGGCGGACGCGCCAGCCACGGCGGCGAGGAACAGCAGCTTTCGGTTCACGATCCCGAGCGTCCGATTACGGACCCGTGGCTCGATGCGGCCTCCCCGCCGCGAGCCGGCCGTCGCTCCGCGCCTTGCCGTACGCGTACAACTGTTCGATCTGCTTGTCGTTCAGGAGCACGTTCCAGGCGGGCATGCCTTTGACGGGCCGGCCGTCGCGTACAGTGATCATGAACGAATCCCGTGCGAAGGCGCGTTGCGCGGACAGCGTAAGCCGAATATCGGGGGCGAGCTGGCCGCCAATGGCGTCCACGCCGTGGCAGCGATAGCAATACACGTGGAACCATTTCCACCCCTGGTACTCGGCCTCGGTCGCGAGGAGGCTATCGCGTGTCACGGTGGGCGTCCCCACCCTCACGGGCGGTTGCTGCCGCGCATCCCTTGAGTCCAAGTCGTTTCGCGCTGGGGGGCGGAGCGCCTCAGGCCCCCCGCCGACCATCGGCACGTGATAGTCGTGCAGGATGGCGAGGATATCCTCATGCCGGCGCTCAAGCAGCGAGTCGATCCTCGCTCCGAGGGCCTTGTCCGACCGCCGCACCGCCATAGCGATGTCGAACGCGAAGGGCATGCCCGACGCCGCGTCGGAGTCCGGCAGCGCGGTGAGCGTGAGCGGTACGGAATCGCGCTGGGCGTAATACCCCGCCAGCGGCCCCCACACGATCGCCAGGTCGACGCTGCCGTTCGCGACGGCATCGATGATGTCGTTGGGGCGGTCGGCCGTCTGGGTATAGAACGTGTGATAACCGATGAGGTTGCCGACGACGCCCCGCGCGCTGAGGGCGTGGGCGGGCGGCGTGTTCGTGTAGTCAAACCCGATCAGGTTCACACCGATTTTCAGATGTCGCAGCACCGTGTCGTCCAGCGATCCGATGCCGAGGTTGCGGTCGCGGCGGGAGACGAAGTAGTAGGTGGACCGGTAGTACGGTTTGGTGGTCAACACCGGGTCGAAGCCCTTGGGGACACCGATGATCAAATCGCACAGCCCCGCCCGCAGCGTGTTCCGGACGAAGCCGCGGCGGTGCGGCCACCACACATTGACCAGCGAATCGCCCAGATCCGTAGCCACCAGATGGGCGATCTTGTTCTCGAACCCCTCCTGCCGCTCGTTCGAAAACGGGAGGTCGTCCGGATCCGCGCACACCCGCAGCGTATTCCGTTGCGGCGTCCAGGCGCTTCCTACGACAGCCATCGACGTCACGAGGAGGACGAGTGCGGCGCACTTCGCTCGAGTGGCAAACATCGCTCTCCTTGGTGAGGTGGCTCGCTGACATGCTACACCCGGTGCCGGAGGCTGTGCTCCGGCACCGGGTGCCTCTCCGCTACGCGAAACCGACTACGCTGCTGCTGCTCCAGCCTTAGGGCAGTGCGAACACCGTCAGCACGCCACCCTGGGTGCTGTAGCTGGACACGTCGCCGAACGCGCCGAGCGCGCCCAGTCCGGCCGTGGGATCCTCCGGCCCGATCCCAGCCGCGACGCCGATGCCGGCCCAGCCGCCGATCCCCGACAGGACCGCGACGTACTGCTTGCCGTCCGGCCCGGTGTAGGTCATCGGGTTGCCGATGATGCCCGACGGAGTCTTGAACCTCCAAAGCTCCGTCCCAGTCCGGGCATCGACCGCCTTGAGCCAACCTTCCATCGTGCCGTAGAACACCACGCCACCCGCCGTCGCCAAAGCGCCGCCGTATGCCGCGAGGTTCTCCTTGATTTCCCACTTCACCGTGCCGGTCGTCGCGTCCCAGGCGATGAAGCGGCCGCGATGGCCGCCCGGACCCGGGAACATGCGCACGATCGCGCCGACGTACGGCTGTCCGGCCGAGTACTTCACCTCGACGCCCTCGTAGTCCATGCAGATGTGGTTCGCCGGGACGTAGAAGAGGCCGGTCTGCGGCGAGAAGGCCGCCGGCTGCTGATCCTTGAACCCGATCGCCGCCGGGCAGATGCCGGTGGTGTTCTTCGCCGACGTGGTGCCGTACTGCGGGTTCCGCACCGGCACGCCGGTCGTCAGATCCACGCTGCTCGCCCAATTGACCGGGCCGAACGGCTTGGCGACGAGCAACTTGCCGTTGGTGCGGTCGAGCGTGTAGCCGAAGCCGTTGCGGTCGAAGTGCACCAACGCCTTCACGGTCCGCCCGCCGATGGTGAGGTCGGCCAGAATGTTCTCGTTGACGCCGTCATAGTCCCACTCATCGTGCGGCGTCATCTGGTACGCCCACTTCACCTGGCCGTTGTCCGGGTTGCGCGCGAAGATGGTCATCGACCACTTGTTGTCGCCCGGGCGCTGATCGGGGTTCCAGGTGCCGGGGTTCCCGCTGCTATAATAGAACAGGTTCAGCTCGGCATCGTAGGAGTACCAGCCCCAGGTCGTCCCACCGCCGCGCTTCCATTCATCGCCCTGCCAGGTCGAGACGCCGAGGTCTCTGCCCCGGTGCGACGGGTAGTTGGCGTTGGCGTCGCCGCTGATCAGCACTTCGCTGTCCGGCCCGGTGCTGTAACCCCGCCAAACTTCCCGGCCGCTGTTCACGTCGTACGCGGTCACGTGACCGCGGACACCGAACTCACCGCCCGAGATGCCGGCGATGACGATGTCCTTGATGACGATTGGCGCGTTCGTCATCGTCGAGCCTTGCCGGTAATCGGCGTTGGGCACGCGCCACAGTTGCCTGCCGGACTTCGCATCCAGCGCGAGCAGATCGCCGGCGAGCAGCTCGATGAACAACTTGCCGCTCGGATGGTAGGCGAGTCCGCGGTTCACCAGATCGCAGCACGCGATTGGAATCGCTTCCGCGGGCTGATCGGGCTTGTGTTGCCAGATGATCGGGGCGCCCGGCTTCGTGAGATCGAGCGCGTAGACGTTGTTCGGGAAGGAGGTGTGGACGTACATCACGTTGTTGATGACCAGCGGATTGCCTTCGTGCCCGCGCAGGGTGCCGGTCGAGAACGACCAGGCGGCGCGCAGGTTCTTCACATTCGCCGCCGTGATCTGGGTGAGGGGACTGTATCGCTGCAGGTCGGGCGTCCGACCCGTCATCGTCCAGTCGCCCTGGGCGGCTACCGGCGCCACTGCGAGCAACAGCAGGCTCGCAGAGCTACCGGCAAACAGTTTGCAGGGATTCATGGATGACCTCAGGTTGTATGATATGGTTCACGTCGTTGACCTGACGGCGCGGAACGGTTTCAGCAGAGTCACGGAGGAGGTGCTCGGCAGCAGGTCGCCATCGTCATCGTCCCATGTGAGGTCCTCTATTCGGAAGGACGTCTACTGATTCCCTTATACAGCGGGTTCCGGAGGCTGTCAACCAGGCACTTCCCGCGTGACGCGCGCCCCGGTCGCGGAGAACCCCCCCTCGTAGACGACGCCCCCGGGCCCGATAACCGATCGCGCCCGGTCAGCCAGCTCGCGCGCCGCCCCCTCGTCCGGGGCGAGTCCGTAAGCGGCGGGTCCCCAGGAGCTTTGTCCCACACCCACGGCCCCCCAGTCACGCAACCGTTGCACCAGCGCAGCGCTTTCGCCCGGTGCAAACGGGGCGCCTTGGACCGCCGCAAACCAGCCCCCGGTGAGGCGTTGCACCTCCGCCAGGGCGGCGCCAAAGGAGGGCAGGTCGGCGTCGGCGAGCGCGGGAAGCAGCTGCATCAGGACGAGGTGCGCCACGCGTTCGACCTCGCGCCGCTCGGGCGGAGGCAAGCGCGCGAAGGCCGCCGCCTCTTCCTCGCCGGACAACCCCGGTGCGCCCCGTGGCACCGCGATCACGCAGCGCCAGGCGGTGGGCAGAGGGAGGTGCGCGAGGAGGGGTGCCAAATGCTCAGCATCGTCCCGGCGGCCGCCTTCGAGCACAAAGCCACCGAGCGCGAACGTCCAGGTGCCGATCGCGGAGCGGCGGCCGCGGCCTACGGCGCGCGCGAGCGCGGCCACTTCCGTCGGCAGGCCGTGCAGTTCCGCCAGCGCGCGTGCCACCGCCAGCCCAAGCTGCGTCCCGGAGCCGAGCCCGGCGTGGGGCGGAATGATCCGGTGGAGGCGCAGGTGGGCGCCTCCCGCGATGGCGTGATGCGCCAGGAAGCGCCGCGCAAACTCAAGCGCGCGCTCGCGGTCAGGGCCCTCGACGCGCAGAGTGGAGGCGCGGGCGGCCTCCAGCAGCAGCGACGGCGCCGGCACCGCGGCGCCGATCCCGCCGAAGCGTCGCCCGAGATCCCCCCGCAGGTCGAGCACGCCGAAGTGGAGACGCGCCGGCGCCTCGACGAACACCGGTGTGGCTGCTGCGTCGCCCGTCGCCTTCATCGCGGCGCGGGGGAGGGTGCGTTACGCACGTACTCGGTGAGCAGGGCCATGGCCTCGAGCTCCCGGGGACCCGCGGTCTTCTCCACGATCACCTGGAGCCGCGCGAATTCTTTGCGGATCTCCTCCGGGGGGATCAGGTGCGTGCGCGTGGCGTGGATTGCTGCCTCGATCACAGCGTGACGCGCGCGATTGAAGCCGATAAACTCGCGGTAGGTTCCACGATGCACCACCGCGGTGATGATGCGCGAGCGGGGTGGGGTCGCGTCGAGCGAGCGCACCTCGACTTCGCGCCACGAGCAAGCCGCTTCGAGCACCACGCCGCGAACCACGGCGGCCGGGCCGGCGGGAAACTGCACGTTTGAGATCGCGCCGCGCGCGAAGAGCATCGCGTCATCGGTGAGGTTCACGACGGCCGCACCGGTCGCGCGCAGGTTGCGGAAGGTCGTCGTCTCGAGGAACGGCTTGATGACGATGGTCTCCTCGCCCCATTCGACGCCCATGGGGGCGAAGTTGGCCGTGCCGTGCTCGTCCATCGTGGTGAGGATCGACTCGATGATCATGGGCTCAGCGTACCACCTCCACCGGCGGGGGCACGAACGGCGTGCTGTCGGCGGCCTGCGTGGCTATCGCGCGCTCGCTGTCGGCGCGGTCCGGCAGCAGCTCGACGCGCGCCGCCGCCCCGTGGAGAAAGCGGTCGAGCAGCCGGTAGCCGTGCTCGGTGAGCACCGACTCGGGGTGGAACTGCAGGCCGAACACCGGGTGGCGGGCGTGCTGGACCGCCATGATCTCGCCGTCCTCGGCGGTTGCTGTGACGCGGAGGTCCGGCGACAGCGAGGCCGGCGCGATCACGAGCGAATGGTACCGCGCCGCGAAAAAAGGATTCGGCAACCCCGCGAAGAGGTCGCGGTCGTCGTGGTGGATGCGCGAGGCCTTGCCGTGCATCGGTCGCCGCGCCCGAACGATCTCGGCACCGTAGGCCGCGCCGACGCACTGGTGTCCCAGGCACACGCCTAGAATCGGCGTGGTGGCGCCCAGCCGCCGCACGACCTCAGTGGAGATCCCGGCTTCGGCGGGGGAACAGGGGCCGGGGGACAGGATGATGTGAGTTGGCTGGAGGGCGGCGATCTCCTCGACGGTGATCGCGTCGTGGCGGTGGACCGCCGGCGTCTCGCCGAGCTCGCGCACATAGCGCGCGAGGTTGTAGACGAAGGAATCGTAGTTGTCGATGAGCAGGATCACGGCGTCCCGTCTTCGTTCGCGCCGGCGATCGCGGCCATCAACCCCCGCGCTTTGTCGAACGTCTCGCGGTATTCCTGCTCGGGATCCGAGTCGGCCACAATCCCGCCGCCGACCTGAAAATACACCTCGTGGCCGAGCACGAGATAGGTGCGGATCACGATGCTGGTGTCGAGCGCTCCGGTGACGCTGAGGTAGCCGATCGAACCGCAATAGACGCCGCGCTGCGTGGGCTCGAGCTCGGCGATGATCTGCATCGCCCGGACCTTGGGGGCCCCGGTGATCGAGCCGCCCGGGAACGCGGCGCGCAACAGATCCACCGCGTCGTGCCCCGGCGCCAGCTCGCCCACCACTGTGGAGACGAGGTGGTGCACGGTTGCGTAGTGCTCGAGCGCGAAGAGCTCGGGGACGCGCACGGTCCCGGGGCAGCAGACGCGCGAGAGATCGTTTCGCAACAGGTCCACGATCATCACGTTTTCGGCGCGGTCCTTGTCGCTCTCGCTGAGCTCGCGGCCGAGCGCCGCATCGTGCTCGGGGCCCAGCCCTCGCGGCCGCGTGCCCTTGATTGGGCGGGCCTCGACGAGGCGGGTGCCGGCGGAGACGCGGAGAAAGCGCTCGGGCGACGAGCTGGCGATGACGAGCTCGCCGAAATCAAGGTAAGCCGCGAACGGAGCTGGGTTGAGGCAGCGCAGGCGGCGGTACAGCGCGAACGGCGGCTCGGCGAGCGTTGCCTGGAGCCGCTGGGAGAGGTTCGCCTGGAAGATGTCGCCGGCGAAGATGTACTCCACCACCCGCGCTACCGCCTCGAGATAGCCGGCCGGGGTGAAGTTCGAGCGCAGCCCGGCCGGCGCGGCGCCGGCGAGGTCGGGAAGCGGGTAGGAGGGCGCGGTCGCGCGGGGGACCCCCGTCCGAGTGTGGCGGATCCCACCGCTCCGGGGGGGCGCGGCGACGAGACGCCGCCGGACGAGTTCGAGCCGCTCAGCGGCGCGACGCGCGCCCCGGGGGCCGGTCTCGGGTATCCCGGTCGAGATGACCCATGCGCGCTGCGCCTGGTGGTCCCAGGCGATCACCCAGTCGTAGAGGCAGAGCAACACGTCGGGGACGGCGAGATCATCATAGCGCGGGTGCCGGATGCGCTCGAGACCAGCGCCCCAGTCGTAGCCGATGTAGCCCGCGGCGCCGCCCTGGAAGGGCGGGAGGCCGGGAACGGGGTCCGCGACGTGGGGCGCAAGCACGGCGCGCACCGCGGCGAGCGGGTCGGACTCGACCGGTATCCAATCCTGGGCACCACCACCGGTCCGCTGCTCGGTCAGTGCGCCCTTGCTCCGGATTACGGTCGCCGGATCGGCGGCCAGAAAGGAATACCGCCCCAGGTGGTCGGGGTTCCCGGCGCTATCGAGGAAGAAGAGGTACGGGAGGTCCGTGCAGCGAGCGCAGACGTCGAGCGGTTCGGGAAGGGGGACCAGCTCCTCGACGAGCGGAGACGCCGCGCCGCTCACGCGCCGCCCTTCGCGCGCCGGCGGGACCGACCCCGACGCGAGTAGCGCTGGGTGAGCTTCACGTGCTTAGGACGCTGGTCGTCGGGGGGTGTCAAGTACCCCCAGGTGAGCGCGCCGTCCTGCCGGTAGTTCTTGCCGAGGGTGATGGCAAGCTTTGCTTTCATCAGTTCCCGGCCGAGGTAGAACGCATGAGTACCCTCGGTGACGTGGAGTTCAGCGAAGAGCTCGTCGATGTCGGTACCGCGCACGAAGATCTCGTTGTTGAAGACGGTGATCGTGTCGCAGTCGGCGTAAATGCGGAAATTGGGATCGGTGATCGCCGCCTGCAGGGCCCGCAGCTCGGCTTCGCTGTCGGCGAGAACCGTAGGATCCTTGACCGTCACGAGGCGGTCGTCGATGCCTTTCGGTAGGGTGCGCTGCGTGACGGCGTGGTACATGAGGCGCCGCGCGATGTCCACCTCGCGCACCGCTCCGCGCGCCCAGGGGATGACTTCCGTCGTGAGCACGGCGCGCACGCCCAGCTCCTCGCAGATGGCGATGAGGATCGCGTTGACCCCCGTGGAATCGGCCGAGGTGAGTTCGGTGATGTTGCCGATGCCCATGAACAGGGGCGCCTCGGGATAGCGGCGGTGCACCTGCGCGAAGCGCTCGAGGGAGGCCATGAAGCCGAAGCCGATCGGCTCGATGATCGGGTCGATGAGGTAGGAGATGCCCCAGCGCTCAAGCGCGTTGATGCTGGGTTCGAGCGTCTCCAGGCCAGCGCCGAAGTCGGGGATCACGACCACGCGCGTCTTGCCCGCGACGAGATCCCGCGCCACGTCGAGGTTCGAGCTGTTGACGCTGAGCACCAGCTCCGCGCCCGCAGCGGCGGCAGTCCGGACCTCGTTCGCGTCGAACGAGTCCACGCTCACGCGCATCCCCGCCCCCACGAGCTCGCGGACCACTTCCGCCAGCTCGGGGAACGCGCGCCCCGGGGTGCAGCCGATGTCGATCACGTCGGCACCGCTTGTGCGGTAGTGATCGGCTTCGCGGCGCACGGCGGCCCGCCCGAGCCGCGGCGCGTTATTGATCTCGGCGATGATTTCGATGTCCCACGCGCCGTAGTCGCGCGCCGCCGCGGCGTGGCCGAAGTAGTCCGGGATCTCGCGCAGTTCCTTCGGCCCTTTGGCCACGCGGACGCCCACCTGTTCGGCGATCACCGCGGGGTCGCCCTCGCACCGCCCCGGGATAAGCACCAAATCGGTGCCCGCCGGCACCTTGAGGAACCGGGCGATCCACGGCGTCGTCATGAGGGCAGCCACCGTGATCTTGAGGACTGCCACCTCGTAGGCGAACGCGGGCACCATCTCGGCCAGCGTGCGGCGGAGGGACGGCTCGGCGAGTTTCCCGGTGACGAACAGGACCCGCTGTGGCGCGGCTTCGGGGGCGACCCCTTCGGTCACCGCGGGTCGCCCGAGCGCACAAACTTGTTCGGCGTCCCCTCGAGTGCGCCGCCCGTCGGGGGCCGCCACAGGACCGTGTTCTCGAAGTGGCGCGCGAGCTCGAAATCCTTGTCCGTAATCCCGCCCGCGGCGTGGTTCTTCAGCTTCACGATCACGCGTGCCCACGTCACGGCGAGGTCGGGGTGGTGGTGGGCCGCCTCCGCCAGATAGCCGAGGCAGTTCACGAGCATCAGTGTCGTCGGCCATCCGTCGGTCTTGTAGGTGCGGCGGATCCACCCGTCTTCGTACCACCAGCCGGGCAGGTCCTTGATCTTCTCTGCAATCTGGGCGTCGTCGTAGGTCGGCTCTTTCTTCGCCATGAGATTCCTCCTGGTGCGGCGCGCTACAGGACCGCGCCGCCGTTGATCATGAGCATCTGGCCAGTGACATACGCGGCGGCGTCCGAGGCCAGGTAGACCGCCGCATGGGCGACGTCGTCCGGCGTCCCCCAGCGCTCGAGGGGGATGGATTCCGTGATGCGCGCCTTGACGCCTTCGTCCAGCCCGTCGCCGTAGGCCGTCTCGATCCACCCGGGGCCGAGGACATTCACACGGATCTCGGGCGCGACCGAGCGCGCCAGCGACTTGCTGAAGCTGACCACGCCCCCCTTGGCGGCGGCGAAGAGCTGGGCGGGCTCGCCTTTCAATCCGGTGGCGACGTGATCCCACGCCGTATTGATGATCGTGCCGCCGCCCGCCTGCGCGCGCATCAACTCGACGGCCGTCCAGGACGCGAGGATCGTCCCGCGAAGATCCACGGCGAGCAGCACGTCGAGTTTCTCGAGGCGGGTGCGCTGCGCCGTCCTCCCGGTCAGGATGTCGGCGCCGGCGTTGTTGATCCACGCGTCCACGCGGCCGAAGGCGGCGCGGGCGGCGCGCGCCAGCTTCTCGAAGTCCTTCGGTTCAGCGGTGTCGGCCTGGAGGACCTGCGCCCGGCGGCCCAACGCGCGGACCCGTGCGGCGACCTCTTCGGCCCCCCGCTGACTGGTGCGGTAGGTGACGGCGACATCGGCGCCGGCGGCGGCGCAGGCGAGCGCGATGGCGCGTCCAATGCCGCGCGAGGCGCCCGTCACGAGCACGACCTTCTCCTCGAGCGACGGCCCGCTGCGTTTTGACATGGCCATCCCCAAGCTGTAACCTATCGCCGACTTCGCAAGGGCCACAAGGGAGCAACGCCAGATGCACCTCCTTGTCAGCGTCGTCAGCGCGCGCGAGGCGCGCACGGCGCTTTTGGGCGGCGCCGACCTCATCGATGCCAAGGATCCGCGGCGCGGGGCACTCGGAGCCGTGACGCCCCGCGTCCTCCGCTCGATCTACGCGGCCGTCCATCCCCGGCGTCCCGTCAGCGCCGCGCTCGGCGATGCCGTGGACGAAGCGGCGATCGAGCGCCGGGCCTGCGCGGCCGCCGCTGCCGGTGTCGCGTACGTCAAGGTGGGATTCCGCGGGATCATGAGCCCCACCCGCGCCCTCGCACTCGCGACGGCCGCCGCCCACGGGGCGCGGGCGCTCGGCGACGGGACGAGGGTGGTGGTGGTCGCCTACGCGGACGCCGCTCGGGCGGGCAGCCTATCCCCGAGGACGCTCGCGGGGATCGCAGCGCGCGGGGGAGCGGGAGGGGTGCTGCTCGACACGGTGTTCAAGGACGCCGGCGGGCTGTTCGAACTGCTGGCCCCTGAGACGGTGGGCGAGTGGGTGGACGCCGCGCACGCGGCCGGCCTCACCGTGGGTCTGGCAGGAGGGCTCGCAGCACGCGACCTTGCCACGGCCAGCGCCCTCGGCGCCGACCTTGCCGGCGTGCGCGGTGCCGCATGCGACGGGGGGCGGACCGGGTGCGTGTCGAGGTCGCGCGTCGCCCGGCTAAGAGCGTTGCTCGGGGCGGCGCCCCCCGCCCTCGTCTAGCACGAGACCGAATTCTGCCACGTCATCGATTGCGAGCACCAGGTGTTCGATCCCGGGCTTCAGGGCGCGCAGGAAGTAGGGGTCGACGAGGCTTCCCGGCTCGCCAGCGCTGAGCTTGATGAGCACGATCCGGCGGGCGCCGACGGCGTCGGCGATCCAGGCGGCGATGCTGTCGCTCGTGACGTCCCAGGAATGGGGAAGTGGGTCCGCCGCGCGCAGCCACCGAAACGGGGCCAGCACCGGCACGCGGCCGTCGGCGAGCGCCGCCGCGATGTCCGGTTCCCGCTCGACGAGCCTCGCGCCTGCGATGCGGAACGCCAGCGCGTGCGCGTACTGGTCCATCCCGAGGATCGCCATCCAATGCGCGGTGTCTTCGCCGAGCTCGATCCCGCGACTGAGTTCGCGGACCGCGTCAGCAAACGGGCCGCCCCCCGGCACCACCAGGATCCGGTGGCCCCCCGACAAGGCGCCGAGGGCGGCCGCGACCCGCTCGAATGCCGCGGCGCTGCTGAGCAGCCCACCGCCGACCTTGATCACCGTGTGTACGACGGACGCCTTGGGCGTGATCGCGGATTCCCTCAGGTGCCGAGCCCTTCCGCCAGGAGCAGCGCGACGGCGGCAGCGGGCGCGATCCGCGCTGCCCGAGTGCCGAGGATGCCGGAAAGGGAGGTCACCTGAAGGCCGGCGCGCCGGGCCGCCGCAGCCGCCAAGAAGTCGCCGAGGCCGGTGACGACGGCGAGCCCCAGCTCCGGAAGGCGGCGACGAATGCCCTCGACGTTCGCGGCGATCCGCGTCACCTGCGCGTCGGCGAGCGATTCGGCAATCGCGGTGATGGCGGCGTCGTCCAACATCTCGCGGTCGGCGCAGACCACGCGGGCCAGGCGTTCTCCCGCAAATGCCCGCGTGGCGGGGCGGCCGTCGGGCGGGGGCACGGTATAGTCCTCGGAGGCGAGCGCGCCGCGCCACAGGTGTACGTCGCCCGCGAGGGCGAATCCTTCGGCCGACACACTCATCGGCGCGCCAGCGAGGCACACCGTGGACGCGATCGCTTCGGCTGGCGTGCGGAGCGCCCCCGTATAGACCAGCTCGCCCGCCTGCAAGCGCTCGGGATCTGTGCGCCCGCGGGTGGCGAGGCCGCCGGAGACGATCGGGATGATGTCGGTCGTCGTCGAGCCGACATCGATCAGGATGGCGTCGGGGAAGGTGCGCGCCACCAGGCGCGCGGTGGCGGCCCAGTTTGCGGCTGCCACGGCGAGCGGTTCGCGCCGCGCCGCCTCGATCGTGAGGAAGCGTCCGGTAACCGTGTAGACGCGCACCAGCCGCTCCGGGAACGCCGCCGCGACGGCATCGAGCACGAACGACACGCCCTCCCGCTTCGTGCGGAAGAGTTGCGACAGCTCGGCGGTCATCGTCACGGCATGAGCGTCGGAAGGACGGGCGCCGAGCTGGTCCGCCAGCTCGATGAGCTTGGGCGTGAGCGCTCGCGGCTCGCGCTGGATCTCGAACGGGCGGGAGAGCGCCTCCTGCACGGCGCCTGCCTCCACCCGCGCAGACTTGATGTTCACGCCACCGATGTCCCAGCCCACCACGCCCCTCATCGCCCGCCCCCGCGCGAGGCGTCGCGATGCGGGTGATCCCGGTGCTGGACCTGAAGGGCGGGCGCGCCGTCCAGGCCCGCGGAGGGCGGCGCGAGACCTACGCGCCCGTGCGCTCGCGGCTCGCCTGGGTGGAAGGAGACGCCCTCGCGCTCGCACGCGCCTACCGCGACGCCCTCGGGTGCGACGAGTGGTACGTCGCCGACCTGGACGCGATCACCGGCGGCGCGCCACAGCACGAGCTGCTCGGCTCCATCGCCCGGCTGGGCAGCCGGCTGCTCGTCGACGCCGGCAGCACGACTCCGGAGGGGGCCCTCGAGACCATCGCGGCGGGCGCCACCCGCGTGGTGGTCGGGCTCGAGACGCTGTGCTCGTTCGGGGCACTGGCCGCGATCGTGCTGGCGGTCGGCGAGGAGCGCGTCGTGTTCAGCCTCGACCTGCGGCAGGGAGAGCCGGTCGTGCGTGCGGGCGCGTCGCCCACCGGAACGCCCGCGGCGCTCGTGGACCAGGGGGCGAGTGCGGGCGTGCGCGCGCTCATCGTGCTCGATCTCGCCCGCGTGGGGACCGGGAGCGGGATTGCCCTGGAGCTGGTCCGCGGGATCAGACGCGGGCACCCGGATCTGGAATTGCTGGCGGGTGGCGGGGTCGGGGATGTGAGCGATATCGAACGATTGGCCGAGGCCGGCTGCGACGGGGTGCTGGTGGCGACCGCGCTGCATGACGGGCGCCTGAAGGCGGCCGATCTCGAAGCGGTGTGCGGCCGCGGGGCGGGAGCGCCGCGGCGTGGGCGTCATGTCAGCGACTCGCGGTAGGTCGCCGACTGTCCGAAGTTCTCCTCGACTTCGATTTCGATGGCCTTGAGCCGCACGGCGCCCGAGGCGGCGAGAGCGGCCCGGACCTGACCCGCCAGATACCGCGCAAGCATTTCGACGGTGGTGTTCGTGATAGGCAGGAGCGCGCAATCGACCTTGGGGAAGACGTAGCGTGGCTTCCCCTCGTAGGCCACGGTCACCGAATCGCCCTGCTCCGCGATCTGGAGCTTCTTGTTCTCGAGCGGGAGCAACACCTTGTGGTCGATCTCGTCGCTCAGGCGCTTCATGAGGCGTTTCAGCTCCACGAAGTCGAAGACGTAGTGGGATTCGGGATCGAGCTCGCCTTCCACTCCGACGCGGGTGCGGTAGTTGTGGCCGTGCAGCGTCTCACACCGATGTCCGGGGAAGGTGATGAAATGAGCGGACGCGAAGACGATGTTGTCCTTCGTCACCGACACCCGGAACTCACCGCGAGCGGCCATTGGTTCCCTCCCCCTTCACCCGCCAGCCGCCAGCCAGCAGCACGACGAAGATCGCCGCGGCGGTGAGATCGGCGGTCGCGCCGGGATTCCGCGCGTTGCGCGCGTCGCGCAGGTCGCGGTCGAGGGCCGCGAGCGCGTCACGCCCCGCCGCCTGCCGGATGCCGCCGGCCTCGAGCGCCGCGCGCGCCCGGCGCTGCACGGCGGCCGCCTCGTCGCCGCCAACCTTCCGGCCGATGAGGGTGTCGGGGGCAGATGCGAGCAGCGTGACGTAGGCCTCGACCGTCGCGTCGTTCCACGACAGCCCGTCGCACAGGGCTCGCTCAAGCGCCGGAGCGCCCACGTCGAACGTGGTTCGGAAGTCCGTTGCGTACTCGCGGGCAATCGCGTCGCGATCCGCGGCGAGGGCCATGGCGTCGCGCAACGCCACCGTGGGCGTCTGGGCGACGTCCTGCGTCGGGACGCGCCCGAGGCCGCCCGGTGACGCGAGCCGGATCGCCGCGTACACCTCGCCCGCGTCCTCCACGGTGGTGTCCGCGAGCGTTGCGGCGAGTCGGGCGCGCAGCGGACCCGCGCCCTGGTGCAGCGCCGCCCGCGCGAGCGGCGCCAGCAGCAGTACCATGCCGAGGTTGGTGTTGGCGCGCGTCCAGCGCCTGGTATCCTCGATCGCGGCGCGGATCGTCTGGCCGAGCGATCGCGCGCCGGCCTCCGCGAACGCGGGGCCGATGGCGGCGGCGCTGGCCAGGAAATCCTCCCAGCGGGCATCGTGGAACGACGCGCCCACGGAGACGTTGCCGGGCTTCGGGGCGCTGACCTCGAGCAGGCAGGCGAGTTGAGCCGCGACCGCCACCTCGGCGCTCGGCGCCCGCCTCATGGCGGCGCCAGGCGTCCGAGGAGATGTTCGACGATCGCTGCGGCGACGTCGGTGGAGGTCGCTTCCTGCAAGCCGCGCCATCCGGGGATCCCGTTCACCTCGACGACATACACCGTACCGTCGCGCGCCGGCAGGAGATCGACACCGGCATACTCGGCGCCGACGGCTCGCGTCGCACGCAGCGCCAGGTCCGACCAGTCGGCCGACAGGCTCATCGCGCGCGCCCGCCCCCCGCGTGCGAGGTTGGTGCGCCAGCCGGGAGCGCTGCGCTCGATCGCGCCGATCACCCGGTCGCCGACGACGAAGGCGCGCACGTCGCGCCCGTCGTGGTCAATCGCGCGCTGAAGGTAATAGACGCCCCGGATGCTGTCCAGCGTGCGGAAGACGCGGAACGCCATCTCCTCGTCGCTCACGCGCACCATGCCGAGGCCCATCGAGCCGAACAGCGGCTTGACGATCACGTCCCCCAGGGCGCGGAATGCGGCGAGGCCTTCTTCGGGGCGCTCGCACACCACCGTCGCCGGGACCGTGAGCCCCGCCTGCTCGAGCAGCGCCGTCGTCCAGAACTTGTCGACCGTGCGCTCAATCGCGCACGGCGAATTGATGACCGGCACGCCGCGGTCCTCGAGCCGGTGCAACGCGTCCACGCGGAAGATGATCTGCTCGAGGGAGCCGGCGGGGATGATCCGCGCCAGAACGCCGGCGCAGGCGTCGAGATTCACGCCGGCGCCGCTCAGGCCGGCCTCGCCGCCGAACCCGAGGTGCGCGACCAGGTCCTCGTAGGGGACCACCACGCCCTCGCACCCCCGCCCGGCGAGCGCCCGGCACAGCTCACGGGTGTGCCAGCCCTGCCGCGCGGCGAGTATCGCGACGCGCACTGCTGCTAGTTCGTCTTCTGCGCGACCAGGACCGTGAACCCGCCCGTAGCGAACCGCGGAAGGTCTTCGGCGACAGCCTTGAATCCGGCGGTCGCCATCCCCCGATCCATCGCCTCCTTCGACTCCCACCGCAGGTCGGCCTCCCGGTACAGCGACGGCGCCTTGCCATCGGCACCCGCCGCGAACCGGATCAGCTCGACGCGGGTGACGCCGATCTCCTGCGCGTGGGACTTGAACAGGGGGATGTGGGTCTCGGCGTAGTACTTCTCGAATGCCGCGGTGTCCGTCGGCTGATTGTAGAGCACCTGCACCACCCACCCGACGCCAGGGGTAGTGGCCTCCGCTTGCCGCTGGGAAGCGGGTTTCGAGCACCCAGCGACGACCACGAGCGCGGCCAGGGGACCAATCAGAACGGAACGCGGCATGTCAGCCTCCTCGGGTGAACGACATTCAACGGTCGAGTAACGACGCGCGCAGCACCTCGGTGTTGAGTCGCCCCGCGCGAAACGTCTTCCCGCTGTTGACGCTTGTGAGCCAGACCTCGGCCGGACTGAACAGC
>JBOHST010000123.1:0-3533 GCA_050733375.1 Gemmatimonadales bacterium | reverse complement strand
CATCGAACGAGCCTCGGGAAAGTGCTTTCGGGAATATACTTCTACCCATGCGCCTCTGCGTCGGCACCTCCGGTTTCAATTTCCCAGAGTGGAAGGGAACGTTCTACCCGGCGAAGATCAAGCCGCCCGAGATGCTCCCCTACTACGCCGGGCGGTTCTCGACGGTCGAGATCAACTACACGTTCTACCGAATGCCCAATGCGAAGACGGTGGCCGGGTGGGACCAAGCGGTGCCCGCCGGCTTCAGCTTCGTGCTCAAGGCCTCGCAGCGCATCACGCACATCGCCAGGTTGCGGGATGTGGACGACCCGCTGCGCTATTTCACCGAGACGGCGCGGCCGCTAGGCGACAAGCTCGGGCCGATCCTGTTTCAGTTGCCGCCCAATTTCAAGAAGGACCTGGCCCGGCTGAAGGATGTGCTCACGCTGTTTCCAGCCGATCTGCGCTGCGCGTGGGAATTCCGGCACGACTCCTGGTTCGCGGACGATGTATACGACGCGCTACGCACCGGCAACGCGGCGCTGTGCGTGGCCGATACCGACGCCGGGCACACGCCGCTCGTCGCCACCGCCGATTTCGGATACTTCCGGCTGCGCGATGAGGGCTACACAAAACCACAGCTCGAGCAATGGGTCGAGTCGGTGAAGACGCTCGGCAAGGGGTGGAAGGACGCGTTCGTGTTCTTCAAGCACGAGGAATCGGGGGAGGGTCCGAAGCTCGCGGAGAAATTCGCCGGCCTGTTCTAACGTTCCGTCAGCACCTGGTACTGCGAGAGGTTCCGCAGCGCGGCCGCCCGTTTCCCCGCCTGCTCGTACAAGCGCGCCAGGTGGAAATAGGCGTCCGCCAGTCGCCGATCGGCGCCGATCGCCTGCTCGTAGGCTTTGATCGCGTCCTGGGGGCGGCGCTGGTCCTCCAACGCGATGCCGAGATTGAACCACGCGGTGGCGTGTCCCGGGTCGTCGCCGAGTACGGCGCGATAGTGCGCCTCGGCGTCCGCCGCCCGACCCGTTTCCAACAGCAGCCGGCCGAGGTTGACGTGCGCATCGGCGTGGTGCGGGTCCAGTTCGAGCGCGCGGCGATACGCGTCGCGAGCCTCCTCCGGCGCGCTGACCTCCAGCTCCAGCCCGAGCTCGAACCACTCCTCCACGTCGAGCTCGTCCTCGACCCGGCGCGCCGCGGCGGCCTGGCGCCGGGCCAGTGGAGCCGCCCGCTGAGCGAGGGTCGCCACGTCGAAGTCCAGCACCAGCTGCCCCGAGTCGGGATTCCACGCGACCGCGCCGTCGCGCGCCACAATGCGGTGACCCTCCGCCGTGATCCGGAGCTCGGAAAGGGCGCGTCCCCGCGGCAGCTGCTGCTTCAGGCGTCGTAACGAGCCGCGGATCTTCGCGGCGGGAATGCGCGCGGCCATCAATCCCTTCGCCGCGCGCAACAGCACGAGGTCCTGGAACGAAAAACGCAAATCCCCGCGGCGGCTGCGCGCGGGGGACAGGAATCCAGCTCGAGTGTAGGAACGGATCTGCGCGGGCGAGAGGCCGAGGAGGCGCGACACCTCCTCGGTGGTGTAGCCCGTCATCGCGTTAGGCGCTGGCGGCCTTCCGCTTCATCGGCTTGACCTTCGCGGCTTTCGCCTCGGCGACGCGATCGGCCCGCTTGGCGGGCTTGCGCTCGGCGCCCGCCGACCCTTTGCCTTTGGCGAGGCTCGCCTTGAGCGCCTCCATCAGGTCGATGATCTGCGTCTTCGGCGCCTCGGTGGGCTCTTCGGTGATCTCCTTGCCCTGAACCTTGCGCTCGATCTGGTCCAGGATCCGCTTCTTGACCTCATCCTCGTATTTTTCCGGCTCGAACTGTCCCCCCGCCTGCTGTTGAATCAGCTGCACCGCCAGATCGATCTCGCTCTTCTTCAAATCCATCTTGCTGATCGGCACCTCCTCGATGGAGCGGACCTCATCCGCGTAGCGCAGCTGCTCCATGACGAGCCCCGGTCCGAGCGGCCGGATCATGATGAGATACTGCTTGCCGCGCGCCGCCCATTGGCCGATCGCCACCTTGCCGGTCTTCTTCAGCGCTTCGCCCAAGAGCCCGAACGCGCGCTCGCCGCCCTTGTCCGGTCCGAGGAAATACGCCCGGTCCATGTACATCCGGTCCACCGTTTCCGCATCCACAAACTCGGTGATGTTCATCGAATTACTGGATTTGTCGTCCATCTGCAGCTTTTTCAGCTCGTCCACGGTGAACAGGACGTACTGGCCCTTGGAAAACTCGTAGCCCTTGATTCGGTCGTCGTTTTCGACCTTTTCGCCGTCCTTGGAGCAGACATACTGCTGCTTTAGCCGGGCGCCGTCCTTCTTGTGGAGCCAGTTGAACGAGATTGCGGCCGACGATTCGCCGGCCGAGAACATCTTGATCGGGACGGAAACCAGCCCGAAGGAGATCGTGGCGGAGCCGATTGCATGAGCGGCCATGGGGAACCTACTATACGATTGGTGAATTGTGAGCGCAAATCGTAATCCAACCACCGATGCGCTAAGTACTTACCGCGCCAAGCGCTCCGCCGACCGCACTCCCGAGCCATCGGGCAGCGTCGCGGCGGCGCCGGGGCGCCGCTTCATCATACACCAACATGCGGCAACCCGCCTCCATTTCGACCTGCGTCTGGAAATGGATGGCGTGCTGAAATCGTGGGCGGTGCCCAAAGGACCGTCGCGCAACCCCGCCGACAAGCGACTGGCTGTCCATGTCGAGGACCACCCGATCGAATACGGCGATTTCGAGGGGATCATCCCGGAGGGGAACTACGGCGCCGGGGCGGTCATCGTGTGGGACCGAGGTTTGTGGGTGCCGCTCGAAGACCCGGGGGAAGGCCTGAAAAAGGGGAAGCTCCTGTTCGAGCTGCGGGGCTACAAAGTGCGGGGCATCTGGACCCTCGTGAAGCTCAAGAAGGGGGTGAAGGAGTGGCTCTTGATCAAGGAGCGCGACGGGTACGTCTCGACCAACGGCGCCGACTACCCGCCTGGGTCTGTGCTTTCCGGGCTTACCGTCGAGGAGCTGCGCGACGGGGCCGACAAAGCAGCAAAGCTCCGCACCGAGCTCAAGAAACTCGGCGCGCCCCAGCGCACGCTCCGAGCCGAGGACGTGCCGCCGATGCTCGCGGAGACGCGCGAGCAACCGTTCTCGCGCGCCGGCTGGGTGTTCGAGGTCAAGCTCGATGGGTATCGGATGCGCGTGGCGCGCGAAGGCGGCGCCGCACGGCTGATCACTCGCAACGGCAACGATTACACCGCCGCGTTCCCGGAGCTGGCCCGCGCGGTGAAGGCGCTGCCCTACGACGGGCTCGTGATGGACGGCGAGCTCGTGATCCTGGACGAACAGGGGCGCCCGAGCTTCCAGCGGCTGCAGAACCGCGCGCGGGTTTCCCGCGCGCCGGACATCCGCCACGCCGCCGTCGAGAACCCCGGCACCATGTATCTGTTCGATCTCGTGGCGCTCGAGGGGTTCGACCTGCGGCCGCTGCCGCTCGTGAAACGCAAGGCGAT
>JBOHST010000122.1:0-27196 GCA_050733375.1 Gemmatimonadales bacterium | reverse complement strand
GAGGTCGAGCGCGCGCTCGAGGCCAAGCCCGTGCCCGAGTCCGTGCCCGTCACCGTCGTCGAGCCGGAGGCCGCGCCCGTGGCGCCACCCGCGCCCAAGCCGGCGCCGCAACCGATCGCGGAGACTGCGGTCGCGACCGCGAAACCGGCGGCCCCCGCTTCGGAAACAGTGCGGCCGTCCCGTCCGCCGTTGCTGTTCGTCGAGCGCATGCCCAAGCGGCGCGTCGAGAAGGACGAAGACGAGGAGGAGCCTGAGGCGGTGGTAGCGGCGCAGGCGTCGCCGGAGCCGGTGCGCGACGACGAAGACGAGGACGACGAGCAAGAAACGGACAACCGGGAGCCGGTGCTGCTGTGGCGCGCACCGCGGGAAAACGGCGCCCCCGCCGAACCGATCGCCGCCGACGGCGACAGCCCCGATCCGGAAGTCGATTACCGCTCGCCGCTGCTCATGGAACAGCCCCAGAAGACGGGGGCGGCGGCGCGCGCGGCGCAGCAGCTCTCACGTCTGGTCGGCGAGTGGCGCACCCTCCCCCGCAACACCCGCATCGGCTCCGGTGCAGGGGCCGCGGTGCTGGTGGTGGCGTTGGTGTGGTGGCGCCTCGCGCGGGGCCCCGAGGTGCGTGCCACCGACTGGGTGGGCGAACGGCCTCCCGCCGGGCTCACCGAATCGACCGCGATCCCCCCCGGACCCAGCACCACCGAGCCCCGCGTGCCATCCGGTACGACACGCAACCCCACAGCGGGGACAGCCCCGCCGCGCACGACGCCGGCCGCCGGCACGAGGCCCGCGACCCGCACCGGTTCCGATTCGGCGCCCGCGCCGCGACCGACGGCCAGCCTGAACGACCCGGCGCACCTCTACATCAACTCGAACCCGTGGGGCGTGCTCTACATCGACGACCGGCTGATCGGCAACGTGCCGCAGGCGGACGTGAAGGTCTCGCCCGGGATGCACCGCATTCGCATCACCCGCGACGGCTTCCTGAGCTACGAGACGGAGATCGCGATCGAGGCAGGTGAGACCTTGCGGCTCACCGACATCGTCCTGCAGGAGAAACCGCAGTGAGGGTAGCCGGACCACTGATCGTGGCAGTGCTCGGAGGGGTGCTCGCCACGGCGAGCGCCCGCGCCCAGGACTCGACCGGCGTCGGGGGCGCCGTCGCCAACGGGGTGCGCCACTACCGCCAGCTCGACTACGACTCCGCCGCCATCACCCTGCGGCGGGCGCTGGTAACCGCGGGCGATTCCATGAGCGAGGTCGTCCGGATTCGGGCGCTGACGTACCTGGGAGCCGCCGAGCTGTTCCGTGGCCGGCGCGATTCCGCGTTCGCGGCGTTCCGTCGCCTCGTGATGCTCGATCCTCGAGCCCATCCGGATCCGCTCGTCTTCCCCCCCGAGGTCACGACGATCTACGATTTCGCCCGCGAGGCGACCAAGGTCGTCACCGCGGTGGTGCGCGATACGTCGATCCGGCTGGGCGCTGACCGTTTCCGGGCGCAGCTGTTCGCCAGCTCGTTCCACCAGATCATCGCGACGCTGGAGCGGGAGGATGGGTTCACCGTCCGCACGCTGTATGCCGGACCGATCAGCGACACGCTTCAGGTGTTCTGGTCGGGGGAAGACACGGTGTTCCTCACGAACGACTCCGGACGGCTCGTGTTCAGCGTCACCTCGCTCACCAGCGTGGGGCGCCAGTCGCGCGTGTTGCGGGTGCCGATGGATCTCGTGCTCGGGCCGCAGGACACGCTGCCGACCCCGACCCCCATCCCCGACTCGCTGTTCCGTCCCGAGCGCGAGTCCGTCGCGCCCGGGTTTCGGGCGATGGTGCGCGGTGCCGGCGTGGGCCTGCTGGTGGGGCTGCTCCCCGCGTTGGTGGCCGGCGGGAACACGCCGTCGGGCAGCCGGTACGCGGTGGCGGGCGGGCTCACGTTGGCCGGGGTCGTCGGGTTCTTCAAGCATCGACCCGGGAAAGCGCTGCCCGACAACATCGCCGCCAACCAGGAGCTGCGCGACGGCCTGCAGGCGCACATCGACATGACGGCGCAAGAGAACGCCATTCGCGTCCTGCAGAAACGACTCGACATCCACCCGGGTCCAGCCGAGATCATCGGAGGGAGACCGTGAGCCGTCGCGCCGCGCTGCTCGCCGCGCTGCTTGTGGGTGCGGCCGTACCGGCGCTTCCCGCGCAGCGCGCCTTGCAATGGGATCTCGCCCTGTCGGGCGTCGGTGTGCGTCTGAACAGCACGACGGGCCCCACAACCCAGCAGCTGTCCGGAGCGGTGTACGGCGTGCAGGGGCAGCTCATCTACTCGGGATTCGTGACGCTCGACTGGGGCTACTGGCAAGGCCAAATCGACCCGGCCGATGGCAGCGGAGCCACGGCGCCGCGCGACGTGGTGGAGGGCTACGCGATGCTCGGCGGCCGGCCGTTCGGCTGGCTTTCGGTGCGCGCCGGCCCGCACGCCTGGACGTACATCAGTAATGCCGGAACGCAGCGCTGGTTCCTGTGGGAGGCGCGCGCCCGCGCGCAGGGAGAAATCCTCCCGGATGTCCAGTCCTACCTGGATGTGTATCGCGTTCTCTCAGCCAACGTCAACGTGCCGCAGGACTTTCAGTCGGGCATGGGCGGCGAAGGCGGCCTGATCCTGCTGGTGCGGGATGCGCCCATCATCCCGGAGCAGTTCCCGGTGCGGATCCGACTGGGTTACGGCATCGAGCGCATCCGGATGGGCGGTGGGATCCGCACGGAAGTCATGGATCGGTTGTCGTTGTCCCTCGGCATCGGACAGCGCTGACCGCTACCGCTTCGGGACGATCCGGTAGAGAATCTCTCCATCGCGAATCATGCCAAACCCTTCCCGCGCCGCGCGCTCCTGCGCGGCGGGATCGGTTTCGAGCGCGCGCGCGATCCGCGCGAGCGAGTCGAGCTCGGCCCGCAGCACCGTCACCGCTTCCCGCTGGTCGGCGAGCTGGCTGCGCACGGTGAGCCAGTCGATGGTGCCGTACTCTCCCGCGAACACCGCGACGCTGACCAGCACCAGCGCTCCCGCGAGTCCCGCGATCCGCCGGCGGGTCACAGCCCGTACAGGTCCCGGCCGGGGTAGTGCCCCACGTCGCCCAGGGCCTCGGCGATGCGCAGCAGCTGATTGTACTTCGCGAGGCGATCGGTGCGGCTCCCGCTCCCCGTCTTGATCTGCCCCGCCCCGCTGGCCACCGCCAGATCGGCGATGAAGGTGTCCTCGGTCTCCCCCGAGCGGTGCGAGATGACGGCGCCGTAGCCGTTGGAGCGCGCCAACTCGATGCACTGCAGCGTCTCGGTGAGTGAGCCGATCTGGTTCACTTTGATGAGGATCGCATTGGCGACGCCTTCCTCGATGCCGCGCGCCAGGCGGTCGACATTGGTGCAGAACAGGTCGTCCCCCACGAGCTGGACCCGCGACGCCAGGGCCTCGGTGAGCCGCGTCCAACCGGCCCAATCATCCTCGGCGAGGCCGTCCTCGATCGACACGATGGGATAGCGATCGATCCACCCCTTGTAGAGCGCGATCATATCGTCGGCCGATTTCTTCCCGCCGCCGCTTTTCTTGAACGTATAGGCGTCGTCGGCGAACAGCTCGGAGGCCGCCACGTCGAGTGCGATCGCCACGTCTTTCCCCGCCTCGTAGCCCGACGCTTCGATCGCGGCCATGATCACCTCCAGCGCCGCCTCGTCGTTCGGCAGGTTCGGGGCGAATCCTCCTTCGTCGCCGACGGCGGTGGAGAGCCCGCGCTTGCCCAGCACCTTCTTGAGGGCGTGGAACACCTCGATGCCGATGCGCAGTCCCTCGGAGAACGTGTCCGCCCCGATCGGCACCACCATGAATTCCTGGAAATCCACCGTGTTGGACGCGTGGGCGCCGCCGTTCAGGATGTTCATCATGGGCACCGGCAGGACGTGCGACAGCGGACCGCCGAGGTAGCGGTACAGCGGCAATCCCGCGTCCTCCGCCGCCGCGCGCGCCACGGCGAGCGAAACGGCGAGGATCGCATTCGCGCCGAGGTGGCTCTTGTTCGGTGTGCCGTCGAGCTCCAGCATCGCGTAGTCCACGCTGATCTGGTCCTCGGCGGCGAGCCCCTCGAGCCGCGGGCCGATCACTTCGTTGACGTTCTTCACGGCTTCGAGCACGCCCTTGCCGCCGAAGCGCTTCTGGTCGCCGTCGCGCAGCTCCACCGCCTCGTGCCCGCCGGTGGACGCGCCGCTCGGCACCGCGGCCCGACCGCTCGCGCCGCTGGCCAGGGTGACGTCGGCTTCGACGGTGGGGTTTCCCCGGCTATCGAGGATTTCGCGTGCGTGAACCGAGATGATCGTGCTCATGGTGGCGCGAACCTTAAGGGACCGCGGGCGCGGCGTCAACGCGCGCGCGCAGCGCGACCACAGCCGCCCGCGCCCGCTCCCGCAGCGCATCGCGGTCGTCGAGCGTCAGCCCGACGGTTGAAATCGGCTCACCCACCAGCAGGCGGATCGGCTGCGGCCGCAGCCGCCACGCTCCCTTGGGGAGAATGCGGAACGTGGCGTGCACGTACACCGGGACGAGCGGCACCTGGGCCGCGATCGCGAGCCCGAACGGCGCATTTTTGAACGGCAGCAGCTCGCCCGTCCGGCTGCGCGTCCCCTCGGGGAACACGACCGTCGACACCCCGAGCTCGCGAATGGTGCGCGCGGCGTGCGCGTACGCTTCCATCGCTCGGGCGCGATTGGTCCGATCGATGGTCACGTGCCCGGCCGCGACCATGGCCGGGCCGAGCAGCGGGATGCGCGCCAGCTCCGCCTTGGCCACGAACCGGATCGAGCCGGGCAACGCCGCCGCCAGCGCCCAGATGTCGAACATGGAGGAGTGATTCGAGGCGTACACCACCGGGCCGCCCACGGGGATCCGCTCGTAGCCTTCGACCTGCACCGGCGTCCCCGCGCCGCGCAGCACCCGGCGCGACCAGAGCGACGTTCCCCAATCGTAGATCCCGCCTTGCCGATGCTTGATGCGGAACAGGGCCCCGAGCAGGGTGCCGGAGGCGTGGAGGATCGTCGCCCCGATCAGCACCACATAATAGCGGAGCGTCCGCAGCATCAGACGGCGAAGTGATCGTAGCCGGCGGGTGGCGCCACGGGCACACCGCGATCGGTGAAGCGCACGCCGGCCCCCCGCGCGCAGACACCGACACGCGTGAGCGACAGCCCCACGAGCCCGGCGAATGCGAGCGCATGGGTCTCGCCGAAATCCGGCGGCAGCGCCACCAACAGCTCGTATTCCTCGCCGCTCGCCGCGGCGACGAGCGGCGCGGCGCCGCTCCAACAAGGGATTCGCTCCGCCGCGATCTCGAGTGCGACACCGGAGGCGGCCGCCACGTGCTGGGCGTCCGAGGTGAGGCCATCGCTCAGGTCGATCATTGCGTGTGCACCCTGACTCGCGAGCCACTGCCCCGCCGCGAGCCGCGGCTGCGGACGCGCGAACCGTTCCGCCAGGTCGGGGGCGGGTCGTCGGCCGGCACGCCAGTCCTCCAGCGCGAGGGCCATGCCGCCGAGCTGCCCCGTCACCCAGAGCCCGTCACCCGGCTCGGCACCGACGCGCCGCACCGGTCGCGGGGCCGTGCCGATGGCGCACACGTCCACGATGAGCAGCGGCGAACGCGTCAGATCTCCGCCCAAGACCCTGGCGCCGGCGTCTCGGGCGGCGCTCCCGACGCCGCCCATGATCTCCGCCGCCTCACCGGCCGGCCCGCCGGACGGCACCCCGACCGAGACCAGTAGCCCGGCGGCGCGCGCCCCTTCGGCCGCGAGGTCGGAGAGCGCGGCCACGGCGGCGCGGTAGCCGATCTCGGGGAGCGACAGCCAGTCGCGCTTGAAGTGCACCCCTTCCACGCTGATGTCGATGCTCAGCGCGATGGTGGCCTTGTCGGCGCGCAGCAACGCGCAGTCGTCACCCAGACCGTATGCCGCGTCGCCGAGCCTGGAGTAGATCGCGCGGATGCGGTCGAATTCCGCGCCGCCACCCAACCACAGATGGTCGATCACGGATGCACCACGGCGGCGCGCCGCAGCCGCACGACGCCGCTGTCGGTCGCCACCCAGACCCACGGGGAAGCCGCCGCGAGGTCCCGCACCGGCGCGGGGAGGTCGCCCGGAATGGTCAGGACGTGGAACGTGGCGCGCGCAATGCTCCACCAGGCGAGCCCGATCTGGCCGCCGAGCCACACACCGCCCACGTCGCCCACGGCTGCGGTGAGCCGTCCCAGGGCCGCCCGCGGGCGTACCACCGTCCAGCGGCCCGTGCCGGGATCGCGCCAGGTCACCTGATCCTCGAGCACCGCGACGAGCGTATCGCCGGTGCGCGTCAGGGCAACGACCGGAGCGCGCAGCGCGGGTTCGTCCGCGAGCGCGGACGACACGACCGGCTCCGCGGCACCGGGTGGCAGCACGCCGAGGCCGGCCACGCTGCCGACCCACAGCGTCTCCCGCACGGCGAGGAGGCTGAGCACTGGCTGCGCGAAACCGCCGACGCGCACGACGCGATTGTCGGCGGTGATCACGGCCAAGCCGCGCGTCGTGCCGATCCACACTCCGTCCGGCGCGGGAGCGATGGCCCGCACGTCTTCGGAGGGCAGGCCGTCGCCGAGGGTGAAGCGCCGCGTGCGACCCCCGTCCGGATCCACCCGCAGCACGCCGCCCCCGGTGGCAATCCACAGCGCGCCCGCCGCGGCGATCATCCGGTGTACGGCCGCGGGTCCCTGCTCGTTCCCGGGCGGCGGCTCGAGCGGGGTCGTGGTCGCCAGGTCCTCGGGCAGCCAGGTGATCCCGCCGCGTCCCCCGAAGCGCGGCGACCCGACCGCCCACACGCCGCCGGGGCCCGGAGCCAACGCGTCGCTGCCGACGCCGAGCAACGAGAAGTTGAGTGTCTCCCACTGCCCCATGGCGGCATCGAGTCGCACGAGGCCCAGTCCGCTGGTGCCGAAAAACAGATCGGTGTCGTCCGTCGTGCGCGCCGCCGACGTGAATCGGTACGTGCGCAGACGCGGGTCGGTCAGGATGAGCGCGCGTATCGCGTCCGCCAGCGGGGCGGTTGCGAGCGCCGTCTCGACGTCGAGCGGCTTCACCTGCCGCTCCGGGGGCGGCAGGGTGGTTCCGGGCTGTGGGAACAGCGCGCCGCGCGGCAGAAAACTCCACCCCAACCGGTCGCGGAGGAATACGCCGCTGGCCGGGTTCCGGGCGTCGAGCAACAGGTCCGACACCCCGCCCGTCGCGGGGCCGCGATCCCACTGGCGCACGTCGGCATCGTAGCGCGCCCAGCCGTCGGCCGTGCCGAGCCAGACCGCGTTGCCGGCGGGATCGGCGAGCGCCACGCGCACCCGCGCCGCCGGATAGCCGTCGAGTGCCGTCACGGGGAGCTGCCAGGCGCGCGAGCGACGGTCGTAAAGCAGCAACCCGTGGCGCGTCGCCGCGTAGACGATCCACGTCGAGGCGGCCACGGCGTCCACCGACCTGAAGTCGCTGATCACGACGCGATCCTCGGGGCGCCACAGTCGGGTCTGGGCGGACGGGCGGACGGCCGGATACGCGGATAAGAGGAGCAACAACGCGGCGCGCCGGGACCAGCCGCTCCGCTTCACGTCGCTTCCGGCGGCTCGAGGATGACCAACACCGGCGGTCCAGCGGGCCGAACCTCCATCCACCCGCGCCACACCTCCGGCAAGGCGGCCAGAACGTCGGCGGGACGCAGGCTGCGCGCCGTCCATTGGCGCGCGCCAAGCTCAGCGGCGCGCCCCAGCGCGTGGGCGCCGAGCGCCGCGGCCTCCGACGGCGGGAGCCCGCGCGCGAGGAACGCCCCGACAAAGCCCGCGAGCAAGTCGCCGCTGCCGCCGGTCGCGAGACCCGGGTTGCCGCTCGCCGCCACCAGCGCCGGTCCGCGGACATCGGCGATGACCGTGGGCACGCCTTTCAACAACACGCACCCGCGCAGTTTCTGCGCCGCCTTCCCCGCCGCGGCCCAGCGGTCGTTGGCGGCGGCGTCGGCAAGTTGATCGCCCGCCAGGGCGCGGAACTCGCCCAGGTGCGGGGTGAACACGAGCGGCCGCTCGGCCTTGCCGTCGTACAGCGTGAGGGCGTCGGCGTCGAGCACGGTGGGACGCGCGGCGCCCTTGAGCGCCGCGGCGAGAAAGCGTGCGCGGGGGGCCTCGCGGCCCAGGCCGGGGCCGATCACCAGCGCGTTGGCCCACTCGAGCGCCTCCGCCGCCTTCGGTTCGAGGTCCGGGCCGAGCTGCGACTCGACGGTGAGGACATCGGGGAGGCTGGCGCGCGCGGCCTCGAGTGTCTCACGGGCCGCCACGAGTTTCACGAGGCCCGCGCCGGCCGCCAGGGCGGCACGCGCGGCGTGCAACGCCGCCCCGGTCATGCCGTTCGCGCCACCCACGACCGTCACCCGCCCGCGCTCACCCTTGTGCATCGCGGGAGCGAGCCGGGGGAGGCGGGCGCCGGCCCAGGCTTCGGTGACCAGCACCGGCGCCGCCGCATCGGGCGGCGGGAAGCCGATGTCGGCTACGATCACACGCCCGCACCACTCGCGTGCCAGCAGGTGGCCGCGGCGCGCTCCGCCGAAGGTGACGGTGACGCGCGCGCGGATCGCGCCATGCGCTTCGCCGCTCGTGAGATCGAGCCCCGTCGGACCGTCGAGCGCCAGGATCGGCAACGTGCTGGCGGCGAGCCGCTCCGCCAGGGCCAGCACCTCGCCGCGCGCTGGGCCGGTGGCCCCGGTCCCCAACAGCGCATCCACCGCCACCGCGGCGGCCGGCCACGGTTCGTCGCGCGCCAGCTCCGCCACGCCGCCGACGCGCGCGAGCGCGCGATTGTCGATCGCATCGTCGGTTTTGGGATCGAGGCCCGACACCCACACGGGGATGCCCGCACCATGCAGTGCCCGCGCCAACACCCAGCCGTCGCCGCCGTTGTTCCCCGCCCCGGCGACGACCAGGACGCCCCGCTCCAGCGCTTCGGGGAACTCGCGCACGAGCACCGCCGCCCCCGCGCGCCCCGCGTTCTCCATCAGGACGCGGCTCGGGATGTGGTACTGGGTGCGCGCGGCCGCGTCCCAGACCGCGGCCTCGCTCGCCGAGAGGACCGGCACCGTCATCACAAGATCACCACCCCCGCGTAACCCACCACCCGCGTCTCGTCGCCCGTCACCCATCCCGAATGCCGGTAGTCCACGACCTCCGCCCGCGTGCTGCCGAGCGCGCGCGCCGCGGCGAGCACGGTGGCGACCGGCGCGCGTCCGCACATCGAGATCCGCTCCGACCGGCAGCGGCGCAGCAGCTCCCCGCCGTCGAGCTCCTGGATCGCCGCCAGCGCCCGGGCGTCCTTCAACTCGGAGATCGCGGCCGATTCGTAGTGATTCAGGTCGCTCGAAGCGAGCAGCAGCACCGGCTCAGCCCAGCCGCGAACCACGCGCGCCAGCGCCTCGCCCAGCGCGCCGGCCTGGTCCCAGTCGTCCCAGGCGAGGATCACCGGGACGATCGATATGTCGGGCCGGCGCACCAAGAGGAACGGCAGCTCGACCTCGATCGCATGCTCGTCCTCGTGCGCGGTGTGGTCCACGGCGACGAGCGGGCTCGCGGACCGCAGCGCGTCGGCGAGCGCGGCGTCCACCGGCACGTCGCCCAGCGGCGTCGCGAAGGCACCCGCCTCCCAGAGCGATGCGCCGCCCGGAGCGCGGCAGAGGCCCGTGTGGTTCGGGGCGAGGATGACGACGAGACGCGGCAGTCGCAGGCGGGCAAAGACGTGCGCGGCCGTGATCCCCGAATACACGTAGCCCGCGTGCGGTGCGACCGCGGCCCGCGCGGTGGCCGGGTGGGCGAACGGCTCGAGCGGTGCGAGCAACCCCCGGACCTCGCGCTCCAGTGCGTCGCGGGTGTCGGGATAGAAGCGCCCGCTGACGGCGGGCCGGCGCACCGGTCCCAAGCCTATTTCAGGCTCTGGCCAATCGCCCGGCCGAACGAGATCTCCCCGTTATCGATGCGGACGTTGAACCCGCATTCCAGGCTGGTGCACACCCACGCCTTGTAGGTGATGGGGGCACCGTCCCGCCCGTAGTCGGAAAGTGGAATCAGCACACCGCGCTGACACTTCTGGCAGGTCGGCCACTCCTTACCGTCCATTGGACCACCTCACTTCCCCCTGGCTACGCGCGCTCGAGTCCTGGCCAGCGATAGCCGGCCACGAACGCTTCGCCGAACTCATACACCTGGCCGAAGTCCTCGATCTTGTCGGTCGGCTGGCGGGCGAGCAGCTCGGCGTCGATCAGCGAGAACACGATCGCCCCGAAATCCTCGGTGCGGCGCACGCCCCAGAACCCCAGCACCGTGGGCGCCAGGAGGCCGAATTGCTCGAGCGCGAAGTCGCGGCACGCCCAGGCAAGCTCGGTGCCGGAGAGGTGGCGCCGCGCCGGCAGTCGTCCCTGCGCGTACTCCAGCGCCGCCAGCACGAACAGGTAGGCGCGTTCGTGGAACCGACCATCGCGGGCGCCGATCTTCTGCAGCGCGTCTTCGAGGGCCGCGAAGTCGCTCATGCACGGGCTCCCGGAGCCACTCGACTGGGGCGGGCGCTGCCCCGGGCGCCGCGGCGCGCCGCCTCGGGCTCGAGCAGCGCCGCGGCCAGGACTTGATCGAGCGAGTCCACCGGACGGATGTCGAGCAGGCTACGTACCTCCTCCGGCAGCTCCACCAGATCGGAGCGGTTGCGCTCTGGAACGAGCACGGTCCGTACGCCGGCCCGAGCCGCCGCCGTCAGCTTTTCGCGCAGCCCCCCGACCGGCAGCACCCGGCCACGTAATGTCAGCTCGCCCGTCATCGCGACGTCGTGTCGCGCCGGCCGGCGACACAAGAGCGATGCCAGCGCTGTGGCCATCGTGATCCCAGCCGACGGCCCGTCCTTCGGCACCGCGCCCGCGGGGACGTGCAGATGCACGTCGGAATTGGTGAACGTGGTGGGGGAAATGCCCAGCGCCCCCGCGCGGGCGCGCAGCAGACTCCACGCCGCCTGCGCCGACTCGCGCATCACGTCGCCCAGCTGGCCGGTGAGGGTGATCTGGCCGCGGCCCGGCATCTGGATCGCCTCGATGAAGATGATGTCGCCGCCCGCCGGGGTCCATGCGAGGCCGGTCGCGACACCGACCTCGGCCGCGCGCCCCGCGACCTCGTTCATCACCTTGGGCTGGCCGGCGAATTCTTCGAGGTTCCTGGGCGTGACTTTCACCGCCGCGCGGCCATCCTCCACCACCTGGCGCGCGACCTTGCGCAGCACGCCCTGGATCTCGCGCTCCAGCTGGCGCACCCCCGCCTCACGCGTGTACTCGCCGATCAGCCGCTCGAGAGCGCCATCCGCCAAGTTGGCGAGGTCGGCTACGAGCCCCGTCTCCTTGAGCTGGCGCGGCAGCAGGAACCGTTTGGCGATCGCGAGCTTCTCACCAGGGATGTAGCCGGCCAGCGTCAACACCTCCATCCGGTCGAGCAGCGGCTCAGGGATCTGGGCCAGGCTGTTGGCGGTGGCGATGAACAGGACCCCAGAGAGGTCGAACGGAATCTCGAGGTAGTGATCCACGAACGTCCCGTTCTGCGCGGGGTCGAGCACCTCGAGCAGCGCTGCGGTCGGGTCGCCGCGCACATCGGCGCCCATCTTGTCCACTTCGTCGAGCATCAACACCGGGTTACGCGTTTCGCACCGCTCCAGCGCGTGCAGGATCCGGCCGGGAATGGCGCCGACGTAGGTGCGCCGATGGCCCCGGATCTCCGCTTCGTCGCGCACCCCGCCCACCGACACCCGGACGAACTTGCGGCCCAGCGCCTCGGCGATGCTCTGGCCGAGCGACGTCTTGCCCACACCGGGGGGCCCCACGAAGCACAGGATGCCCCCGCGGGCGTCGGGGTTCAGGGTCCGGACGGCCAGGTGCTCGAGAATGCGATCCTTGACGGTGGCGAGATCGTAGTGGTCCCGGTCGAGGACCTCGCGCGCGGCCTTGAGGTCGAGCCGGTCGGGCGAGACGCCTTCCCACGGCAGGGCGGCGATCACCTCGAGGTAGGTGCGCGACACGTGGTACTCGGCCGACTGCACGGACATCTGCTTCAACCGTTTGAGCTCTCGATCGGCGACCCGGCGCGCTTCGGGCGAGAGCCCGGCGCGGTCGAGCTTGGTCATGAGATCCTGCAGCTCGTCGTCCGGCTCCTCCTCGCCCAGCTCCTGGCGAATCACGCGCAGCTGCTCACGCAGCACGTATTCCCGTTGATGCTCGTCGAGCTTCGCTTTGACCTTTTCCTGGATCTGACTGCCCACCTCGAGCACCTGCAGCTCCTCGGCGAGGAACTCGGCGAGCCGTTCGAGGCGGCGAGGGATATCGTCGAGCGAAAGCAGCTCCGCTTTGGCGGGGAGGGCCAGGTCCAGATTCGCGGCGACGAAGTCGGCGAGCTTGCCAGGGTCGGTGATCCCCTCCAACACCTCGTGGAGCTCGTCGGCGAGGTAGGGCGCGAGGTCGATGACCTTCCCGAACTGCGCGACCACATTGCGCTTCAGGGGTTCGACGCGAGCGTCCTCCGCGCCGAACGCCGGGAGCGGCAGCCAGGTGGCGCTGAGCCAGGCTTCGCTCGCATTCACATCGGTGAGCCGGACGCGATCGATACCCTGAATCATCACCCGCATCGTGCCGTCCATCAGCTTCAGCATCCGCACGATCGTGCCGAGCGTGCCGACCTCGTACAGCTCCTCCGGCCGGGCGTCCATGATCGGACCCTCGACGGGCTCGCGGTTGCCGCCGGGTTGGACGACGCCGAGCAGGACGTGCTTGTCGGCCTGGACGACCTCGTCGAGCAGCAGCACCGCCTTGGGGTCCGTGATGGCGAGCGGCAGGACGACGTGGGGGTACACGACGACCTGGCCGAGCGGCAGCACCGGGAGGCGCTCCACGTCAGGTGACCTTCACGCTGTGAGGACCGGAGTGCCGCTGCGGTACCTTGGTCAGGCGAACTTCGAGAAAGCCGTGCTCGTAGGTGGCGCGCAGGCTCGTCGGATCGACGGGGACCGGGAGGCGGAGCCGTCGTTCGAACGGTCCGACCTGCACTTCCATCGAGTGGTAGTGCCGTTTCCCTTCGCCCCGGGGCGGGCGCTCGCCGGTAATGGTGACCACGCCCTCGGCGAACTCGACCGTGAAATCCTCCGGCTGCATCCCGGCGATGTCTACGTGGACGATGATGGCGTCGGCCGTTTCGTACACGTCGGCGGGGGGCTTCCATTTGGGGGAAGCGACGAAGCCCACGGGCCGGCCGTGGGCGACCTCGTTGAAATAGACCTCCAGCTCGTCGGCCAGATGCACGGTGTAGGCGCCCGAGCGGGAGGAGCGATGCGAGCTGTCAGCCATACGGCAGGAAGATAATGCTTCCGGGACCGGGGGGTGCGGCGCCGGCTCAGAAGGCCTGATCCCACCGAATCGACAAACGGACCGCGGAGGCGATGATCCCCACCATACTGTAGGTCTGGACGAAGTTGCCCCACTGCTCGCGCGTTCGGGGATCAATGTGCTCGGCGAGCAAGCCGTGCCGGTTGCGGCAGGCGAGCACGTTTTCGAACAGGGCGCGCGCCTCATCCCGCCGGCCGACCGCGGCGAGGGCGTTAATGTGCCAGAACGTGCACACCAGGAACGCATTTTCCGGCTTGCCGAAGTCGTCCTCCTCGACGTAGCGAAACACAAAATCACCCTGGCGCAGCTCGCGGTCGATGGCGCGCACCGTGCCGACGAACCGCGGATCGTCCGCCGAAAGGAACCCTACCTCGTCCATCCGCAACAGACTCGCGTCGAGCGTGTCCCCGTCCATCGTGCCCACAAAACTCTCGCGCTTGGGATTCCACGACCGCTCGCACACCACCTGGTGAATGCGCGCCGCCTGCTTGCGCCAGTAGGCGGCACGGTCGGCGAGGCCGAGGTGCACGGCGATCCGGGCCAGCCGGTCGCACCCGGCCCAGCACATCATGCTCGAAAACGTGTGCACGCGCCCGGCGCCGCGCAGCTCCCAGATGCCGGCGTCCGGCTGGTCGAACAGGTTGGCCGCGCGCTCCCCCAACACTTCGAGGCGGCGAAACAGGACTTCGTCCCCGCGCTGCACCAGCCTGCGGTCGAAGAACACGTGCGTCGCCGCCAGGATGGCCGAGCCGTAGACGTCGTGCTGGACCTGACGGTGGGCCTGGTTGCCGAAGCGCACCGGGCCCATGCCGCGATACCCCGAGAGGGAATCGATCGTCCGCTCGTCCGGCACCGCGCGACCGTTGATCCCGTACACCGGTTGCAGGCGGCCGTCCTCCGTCCCGGCGACGATGTTGACGATGTAGCCGAGATAGCGTTCCATCGTCCGCGTCGCGCCGAGCCGGTTCAGGGCGTTCACCACGAAATACGCGTCCCGCAACCAGCAGTAGCGGTAGTCCCAGGTGCGGCCGCTGCCGGGCGCCTCGGGAATGGACGTCGTCATCGCGGCCACGATCGCGCCGGTATCCTCGTACGCGTTGAGCTTCAGGGTGATGGCGGTGCGAATCACCGCGTCCTGCCATTCGAAGGGGATCCCGAGGTAACGCACCCACTCGCGCCAGTAGGCGGCCGTTTCTTCGAGAAACCGGCGACCGACCTCCGCCACGGAGCCTTGCAGCGTTTCATCGGGCCCGAGCACCAGGGTGATCGCGTCTTCCAGGAAAAACGGGTTCTCCTCGGCGATCGCGGTGATCGAGGCATCGGTCGTCACCCGGAGGACGAGATCTGTGCCGATGTAGCGAATATGATTGCTGCCGCCGGTCGTCGCGGCGCGATGGCGGCCGTTGTCGTGCGCGGGGCGCAGGCGCACGCAGACGCGGGGGTTGCCGGTCACGCGCCGCATGTGCCGGACCAGCGTCATGGGACAGAACATGCGGCCGTATTGCCGGAAGCGCGGCGCGAAATCGGTGATCTCGACGCAGCCGCCGTGGCGGTCGAACAGGCGCGTGACGAGGATGGGGGTGTTGAGCAGGTACTCCTGCTCCTGCCGCTCGCCGTCCAGCAGCTCCACGGAGAAGTAGCCGAAATCCTTCTCCGCAGTCCGTTCCTGCAGCAGGGTGCAGAACGTGGGGTCGCCGTCGAAGCGCGGAAAGCACGCCCACATGATGTCCCCCTGCGGATTGATCAGTGCACCGATGGTGCCGTTGCCGATCAACGCCAGGTCGAGCGATGTCACGCGCGCTTCCCCCCCGCTGTCGCCCGGCCCCGCTCCAGCCAGGCCCGCACCGCCCGCACGTTGCGCAGGCGCCAGCGCGCCACGGTGGGCCCCGGGCCCACTTTGACGGAGTGTCCATCGAGGCGGTTCACAGTCGCGAACCCGTATTCGTCGGTCACGTCGTCGCCCAGGAACACCGGCATCCGACCGCGGAACGGTTCTTCCTGCATGAATTCCATCACGGCGACCCCTTTGTCCCGGCCGGCGGGCTTCACCTCCACTATGTACTTGCCGCCTTGGAGACAATACTCCTCGCCGATCCGGGATTGCAATCCGCGCATCAAGCGATGAGCGAATCCTCCCAGCCGTGGCGCGCGCCGGTAGTGCAAGGCCAACGAGAGGCCCTTGTGCTCCAGCAGGAGGTCCGGATGCCGCGCGATGGCGGCGGCGAGTCGGCGGTGTTCGGCTTCGAGGCGCTCAGACGGAAAGGCGTGGCGCGATACCCGCCCGGTGGCGTCGCGTCGTTCGATCCCGTGCTGGCCGGCGGCGGGGAGCCGCGCCTCGGGAAACAGGCGGTCAATGTCCGCGATCGCGCGGCCGCTGATGAGCGCCACCGCACCGCCGGTAGACCGGTACATCCCTTGGATGATCTGCCGCAGATCGTGATCGGGGAGCACGGTGTCCGGCGACGCGGAGAAGTCGATCAGGGTGCCGTCGATATCGAAGAAGTACGCCCAGTCTGTTCCGGGCAGCGGCAACGGCGTCGCGGCCCTCACCGCCCGGGTTCGCCCGGTTAGGCTCGGCCCCTTCACTTGCCGCGCACCGCTTCGTGCGCGTCAACGGCGAGCGGCCACCGGTCCGGCGGAGCGGCCCGCTCCAACAGGCGACCGCGGCGGCGCATCCGCGCCGCATCGATCAACATCCGTCCCGCCCACCGGAAGACGTTGAATTCCTGTATCAGCCCGCGCATCACGCGCAGCCGGGCGCGCTGCTCCCCCACCGGCATCGTAAGGGCCATCTGGAGCCCCGCGGCGCACTGATCGGTGTCGTACGGGTTGACGATGATCGCTTCCGGCAGCTCGCGCGCCGCGCCGGTGAACTGGCTCAGAATCAAGACGCCGCGTTCGTCGTCCCGCGCGGACACGAACTCCTTCGCCACGAGATTCATGCCATCGTGCAGACTGCTGACGAAGCACAGCTCCGCGGCGCGATAGTACTCGTAGACATCCTGGGGCTCCTGGTGTTCGACGTGGAGCAGCAGGGGTGGGGGACCGGCGTGCGGGAAGCGGCTGTTGATGCGGGTGGCCAGCGCCCGCACCCGCGCCGCGTATTCCTGGTATTGCTCGATGCTCGCCCGCGTCGGCGCGGCGATCTGGATGAACGAGAACTTGCCGATCCATTCCGGCTGCAGCTCCAGCAGGCGCTCGACCGCCCGGAACCGCTCCTCGATCCCCTTGGTGTAGTCCATCCGGTCGATGCCCACGCCGATGACGTGATCCGGCGGCAGGTGATGGCGTTCCCGCACGTCCAGGCGGCATTGCTCGACGGGCTTGCCCACCAGTGGGGGCGGCGGCGGCCATTCGACGGAAATCGGATAGCGCTTCACCGCGGTGAGCTTGCCCCGGTAGGAGACCGTGAACATTTCCCGGTCGGTGCGCGCTTCCAGCAGCCGGTCGACCGTGTCGACGAAATTGTTGCAGTGGAACTGCGTGTGAAACCCGAGGATGCTGCTCCCCAGCAAGCCGTCGAGCAGCTCCTCGCGCCACGGACAGATCCCGAAGGCTTCAGGATTGGGCCACGGGATGTGCCAGAACGTGATGATGGTGGCGGCGGGCAGCGCCTCCTGGATCATCCGCGGCAGCAGGGCAAAGTGATAGTCCTGGACCAGCACGATGGGATCGGACGAGTGCGACTCGTCGACGACGGCGCGGGCGAACATCCGGTTCACCTGGACGTACTGCTCCCAGTCCGCCGTGCGGAACACCGGGCGGACGTGCGCGATATGGCACAGCGGCCACAGGCCTTCGTTGGCGAAGCCGTAGTAGTAGCCGGCTTCCTGCTCGGACGTCAGCCACACGCGACGCAGCTGATACGCCGGACGCTCCCGCGGCACCGCGACCCGGTCCTGCGTATCCACGACCTCGCGGTCGGCGGAGCCGCTGCCGTGCGCGATCCAGGTCCCGGAACAGGCGCGCATGATCGGCTCCAGCGCCGTGACCAATCCACTCGCGGGCCGGCGCACCACGACGGCGCCGTTCTGGCGCACATGGATGTACGGCTCCCGGTTGGACACCACGATCACCTCTTGGCCGCGCAGCTCCCCATGCAGGATGGCGCGCAGCGTTTCCGGCGTCCACGCGAGCTGGTCGTCGTCGCGCGACCGATGCTCGGCTTCGATATCGCTGATCAGGGCGCGCAGATCGCTGGCGATGGGCTTCAGCTCGGGCCGGTCGGGCTTGCCCGACGGGCGGAACAGACCCTCACCCCGCAACAGCGCCCGCAAACCCTGCACCCAGCCGCGCCAGCTCAATTGGGCGATGACGACCGTGATGAGTGAGACGGTGGTCCCGAGACCGAGGAAGAAATAGAAGAGGTATTTGCGGGTTTCCGCGCTGCGGCGCTCGACGAAACTCATATCGTGCACCAGGATCAGGCGTCCCCCCGGGGCCGCCGCGACCACCAGCGGCCTGATGGAGACCAGCAACGGGCCCTGCTCGCTCGTCATCAGATGCCCCGACAGATCCGCGAACCGCCGCAGCCCGTCGCAGCGGATCTCCGGCGGCAGCGTCGCGGTCGCCACCGGCCGGGACTGCGCCGACGCGCAGAACCCCATGGCGTAGATGCGCTCGTCCTGCGAGATACGGGTGAATAGCTGCAGCATCCGGGCATCGTTGCCGGTCCCGACCAGATCCTGCAGGGGCTCCTGGACGGTGTTGGAGATCAGGCTGGAGCGGCTGTCGAGATCCCGCATGAACCAGCGCAGCGTCAACCGGTCAACGAGCGGCACGACGGCATACGCGAAGGCCGCGATCGCCAGGAGCAGCGGAATGATGAACCGCAGGGAAAGCCGCATGCTCCCCCTACCCCGAGGCCCTCCCGGCGTTCGCGGCTTCGACGCCCCCCCCCACGCCCCGCTCGGCGTACAACGGGAATGCTTCCGTCAAGGCCCGCACCTCCCGTCTCACCCGCGTCAGCGTCGCCTCATCTTTGCGCAGCAGCACCTCGTCGATCAACTCGGCGACGCGCCCCATTTCGGCCTCCCGGAAGCCGCGCGTGGTGAGCCCCGGCGTGCCGAGCCGGATGCCGCTCGTCACGAACGGGGACTGGGGATCGCCCGGAATGGTGTTCTTGTTGATGGTGATCGCGGCCCGGTCCAGCAGCTGCTCGGCCTCCTTGCCCGTGAGGCCCTTGGGCCGCAGGTCCACGAGCATCAGGTGCGTGTCGGTGCCGCCCGAGACGATCACGTAGCCGCGTCCGACCAACGCCTGGGCCAGGGCTTGCGCGTTCTGCACCACCTGCGCGGCATACGTCTTGAACTCCGGGGTATTCGCCTCGACCAGCGCCACCGCCTTCGCCGCGATGACGTGCTCGAGCGGGCCACCCTGCGTACCCGGGAACACCTGCTTGTCGATGGCTTTCGCCAGGTCGCCGTGGCAGAGAATCATCCCGCCGCGTGGCCCGCGCAGCGTCTTGTGCGTGGTGCTCGTGACGATCTGGGCGTGCGGCACGGGCGAGGGGTGCACCCCGCCGGCCACCAACCCTGCGAAGTGGGACATGTCGACGAGGAACGTGGCCCCGACCTCGTCGGCGATCCCGCGCAGCGCCGCAAAATCGATGATGCGCGCGTACGCGCTGCCGCCCGCGATCAGCAACTTGGGCCGCTCGGCCCGCGCCAGCGTGCGCACCTCGTCGTAGTCGATGCGCCCGGTGTCTTCGCGGACCCCGTAGGGGATCGCGCGGAACAGCGACCCCGAGAAATTGACGCTGGCGCCGTGGGTCAGGTGGCCGCCGTGCGGCAGCGCGAGCCCCATGAGTGGCTCCCCCGGCTTCAGCACCGCGAGGTACGCCGCCATGTTGGCCTGCGCCCCGGAGTGCGGCTGCACATTGGCGTGCTCCGCCCCGAACAGGGCTTTCGCGCGGTCGATCGCCAGCTGTTCGATCTCGTCCACCACCTCGCAGCCACCGTAGTAGCGCCGCTTCGGCAACCCCTCGGCGTACTTATTGGTGAGCGCGGTGCCCATCGCTTCGAGCACCGCCGCCGAAACGAAGTTCTCGCTGGCGATCAGCTCGAGTCCGTGCTCCTGCCGCTCCACCTCGCGGCGGATCAAGGCGTGGATCACGGGGTCGGTGCGGGACAGCGGCGCGAGGTCGTCAATCACTGGTCGATTTTCTCCACTCGGCGCTCGTGGCGACCGCCTTCGAACGGCGTGGCGAGGAAGCGACGCAGGATATCCAGTCCCTCCTCATCACTGACGAACCGCGACGGCAGGATGAGGACATTGGCGTCGTTGTGCTTGCGCGCCAGCTCGGCGACCTCCGGGCTCCAGACCACCGCGGCGCGCACGCGCGGGTAGCGATTGGCCACGTAGCCCATGCCGAGGCCGGTCCCGCAGGTCAACACGCCGCGTGGCGCGATCCCCTTGCTCACCGCATCGGCGACCGGCTTCGCGTAGTCCGGATAGTCGTCGGCCGGATCGCACGTCGCGGGACCCACGTCCACCGGCTCGTAGCCGAGGCGCTTCAGCTCGTCCACGAGCTTTTGCTTCAGCGCAAAGCCGGCGTGATCCGCCCCGACATAGACCCGCTCAGACAAAATTCTGCCTCACCTTCGCCACGGTGGCGATGCGTTGCTCGGCGAGCCGGTCGGCCGCCTGGTAGCTGGGAATCCCTTCTTCCTTCGCGATGTCGAACACGCGCAGTATGGTGTCGTAGATCTCTCCGGCCTTGTTGCGCGCCCGTTCGAGCGACCAGCCGTGCAGCTCGGCGTTGACATTGATCAGGCCACCGCCATTGATGACGTAGTCGGGGGCGTACAGCATGCCCTGCGACTCGACCTGACGGCCGTGCCGGTCCTCGGCGAGCTGGTTGTTCGCGGCGCCGGCGATGATATCCACCTTGAGCTGTTGCAGAGTGGCGTCGTTCACGATCGCGCCGAGCGCGCAGGGCGCGAAGATGTCCGCCGGCTGCGCGTAGATCTCGTCGATCTTCACCGGAGTGGCCTTGAAGTCCTGCACCACGGCCTTCACGCGCTGCGGATCGATGTCGGTGACGATGAGTTTCGCGCCCTCTTCGAACAGCAGCTTGCAGAGGAAATACCCGACGTGCCCGCATCCCTGCACCGCGACCGTCTTGCCGGCGAGGCTGTCGGATCCATACCGGACCTGGGCACAGGCCTTCATGCCGCAATACACGCCGTACGCCGTGACGGGCGACGGGTCGCCCGACTTCCCCAGCAACCCCGTGACGTGCTCGGTTTCGGCGCGGATGAACTCCATGTCCGCCGTCGAGGTCCCCACGTCCTCGGCCGTGATGTAGCGCCCCCGGAGCGATTCGACGTGTCGCCCGTGGGCCCGGAAAACCGGCTCCCGCCGGGTGGTCCGGTGATTCCCGATGATGACCGCTTTGCCGCCGCCGAGGTTGAGCCCGGCGACCGCGGCCTTGTACGTCATGCCGCGGGACAACCGCAGGGCGTCCACCAGCGCCTCGCGGTCATCGTGGTACTTCCAGAACCGCGTGCCGCCCAGGGCGGGCCCGAGCCGCGTGTCGTGGATCGCGATGATCCCGCGATACCCGCTCGCGGGATCGAAGTAGAAGCTGACCTGCTCGTGCGCGTACTCGGCGAGCAGCGCGAACAGGTCGGCCCCCGAGGCGGCGCCGCCGCTAGCGGCGGATGAGCCCGCGGGCGATGACGATCCGCTGGACTTCGCTGGTGCCTTCATAGATCTCGGTGACCTTTGCGTCGCGGAAGAGTTTTTCCACGGGAAAGTCACGCATGTAGCCGTAACCCCCGAACAGCTGCACGGCCTGGGTCGTCACCCACATAGCCGTTTCCGAGGCGTTGAGCTTCGCCATGCTCGCCTGCACCGTGATGTCTTCGCCGCGGTCTTTGCGCTGCGCAGCCACGTGCGTCAGCGCCCGTGCCGCGGCTATGCGCGTCGCCATGTCCGCCAGCTTGAACTGCACCGCCTGGAACTCCTGCAGCGGCTTCTCGAACTGCCGCCGCTCGGCGCAGTAGGCCAGCGAATGCTCCAGCGCCCGCCGCGCGATGCCGACCGCCTGGGTGGCAATGCCCAACCGCCCATAGTCGAGCCCTTCCAGGGCATACACGAGCCCCATCCCCTCCACGCCCAGCAGCGCATCACCCGGCAGACGGAGGTCCTCGAGCGCGATGGTCGTCGTGTTCGAGGCCCGCAATCCCATCTTGTCTTCCGGTTTCCCCGGTCGGTAGCCTGGCGTCGTGGTCGGTACGATGAAGGTCGAGATCCCCTTGGCCCCGCGGCGAGCCGCCGGCGCATCGGTGCGGACCATCACCATCATCAGGTCGGCCGTGCCGCCGTTTGTCGCCCATGCCTTCATCCCGTTCAGCACCCACCCCGCGCCCTCGCGCCGCGCCTGCGCGTGCATCGACGCCGGATCGGAGCCGGCATCGGGCTCGGAGAGCGCGAAGCCGACGAGCAGCTCCCCACGCGCCAGCGGCTTCAGCCAGCGCGCTTTTTGCGCCGCGGTGCCGTGGCGCGACAACATCGTAGCCGGGATCGCATTCTGGATGCTGACCGACACCGCGATGCTCGCATCCGCGGCGGCGAGCTCTTCGAGCGCGAGCAGGTAGGTGACCGTGTCGAGCCCCATCCCATCGTCCGTCTCGGGGACCGTCATGCCGAGGAACCCCAGCTTGCCGAGCTCCGCGATCACGTCGCGCGGAAAGTGCTTGGTCCGGTCCCACTCCGCCGCGCGCGGCTCGATGTGCTCGCGCGCGAACTCGCGTGCCAGCTCCACCACCTGGCGCTGCGTTTCCGTCAAGCCGCCCATCGGCACGTCAGCGACCGTAGTCATAAAAGCCTCGTCCGGTCTTTTTTCCGAGCCGCCCGGCCGCCACCATCTTCCGCAGCAGCGGGCACGGCCGGTACTTGTCGTCCCCCAGATCGCGGTGCAGCACCTCGAGGATCGCGAGACAGACGTCGAGCCCGATCAGATCCGCGAGCGCGAGCGGTCCCAACGGATGGTTCATCCCCAGTTTCATCACCGTGTCCACAGCCTCCGGTGTGGCGACGCCCTCCAGGACGCAGAACATCGCCTCGTTGAGCATCGGCATGAGGACGCGGTTCGCGACGAACCCGGGGGAATCGTTCACCTCGACCGGCGTCTTCCCCAACGCGGTGGCGACCTCCATGGTGCGGCGCAGCGTGGCGTCCGAGGTCTCGAGCCCCCGGATCACTTCCACGAGCTGCATCAGCGGAACCGGGTTCATGAAGTGCATCCCGATCACCTGCGGCGCGCGCGTCGTCTGGGCCGCGATGGCGGTGATCGGAATGGACGAGGTGTTGCTCGCGAGGATCGCCGCTTTGGGCGCCGCCGCGTCGAGCGCGCGGAACAGCTGGAACTTGATCTTCGGGTTCTCGGTCGCCGCCTCGACCACCAGCTCGGCCTGTCCGGCGCCGTCGAGCTCCGTCGCGGTCGTCAGCCGGTTCAGCGTCATCTCCTTCTGCTCGGCGTTGAGCGTGCCTTTCTTCACCTGCCGGTCGAGATTGGCCGAGATCGTCTGGAACGCCTTGTCGAGCGCCTGGCGCGAGACGTCGAGCAGCAGCGTCTCCCAACCATGTTGTGCGAACACGTGGGCGATGCCGTTCCCCATCGTGCCGGCGCCCACGACGGCCACCCGACTCACGCCGCCGCCTCGCCGAGCCAGGTGCGCGGGGTGCGCGCGCGTCGGCCCAGCACCGCCGCGACGCCACCGAGGATGACGAGCGTGCCGATCACTCCGCCCTCGGGACCGAAGCGGCCGCCATCGATCCACGCGTGGGCGCCGGGGAAGTAGTCCACGCCGGGCACGTCGAACCTCAGGCCGGAGACCGGGGCGTCGAATCCCAGGCTCAGCGCCGCGTTCCACCCGAAGTGCAACCCCCACGCCAGCGCCATGCCGCCGGCCGAGAAAAACGCCGCCGCAAGCCAGACCGCCGCTAACGCGATGTTGATCGTGCCGAGCACGCCGGCTTCGGGGTTGCCCAGGTGAGACGCGCCGAACCCGATCGCGAGCACCGCGATCGCGGCGCCCGGCCCGATCGCGTCGGCGAGACGGCGCAGCGGGTAGCCGCGGAACATCAATTCCTCGGAGAGGGCGGCGGCGCAGAGACCGATGGCAAGCGGACCCGCGACGCCGATGAAGCCGGCCGTTCCGGTGAGGCGCAGCGCCGCGCCGTCGAGCACCACTGCGAGCAGCACCGCCGCCACGGCCATCCCCACCCCGAGCGCCAAGCCCCGCAGGAAATGACGCGGCAGCACGCGCGGCGCGCGCCATCCCATCCGGTCCCAGCTGTAGCGATTCGCCAGTCGACCCACCAGCCAGGTGGCCACCAGGAAACCAACGAGCTGGGATACGCCGTTCCGGGCCAGCCACCACATGCCGCCCGTTGGCGGGGCCGTGCCGCTCAAGCCGACCGTGACGGCGATCCCCACCACCATGAACAACACGAGCCAGAGGACGGCGCTGCCGACCCGCTTCAACCAGGCCACAAACGAAACGCGCGCCATCAGAGGCGCGCGCGGACCGGGCAAATCGTCGGGCGCAGTACCAGGATCGCCAGCCCCAGCTTGATCACGTCACCGGCCAGAAACGGTAGCGTTCCGAACCGGGCGGCGGTGCGGACGCTGCCGGTGAGGATCAGCAGCTGTGCCAAGCCACCAAGATGAATCAGCACGAGACCCGAGAGCACCGCGAGCGCCAGCCGGGGAAGCCGTGTCCCGTCACCGACCAGCTTGCCCACCGCGTACGCCGCGATCGGATACGCCAGGAGGTAACCGCCCGTCGGGCCGACGAGTCGAGCGATACCCGGCAATCCGATCGGCGTGAACACCGGCAGTCCGGCGGCGCCGAGTGCGACGTACAGGAACAGGCTCGCCGCGCCGAGACCCGGCCCGAGCAGCCCGCCGACGATGAGCACCGCGAGCGGTTGCAGCGTCAACGGCACCGGCGTACCGGGGAGCGGCACGGCCACCTGCGCGGCGGCCGCGACCAGCGCGGTGCCGAGCAGGACCGCCACCACGCGCCGCAGCGCGAGCGACGAGGTCGAAACGGCGAGCGCCTGTTCCATTACATCGCCTCCACGCTGAGGGCGACGGCGTTGCCGCCGCCGAGACACAAGGTTGCCAGACCGGTCGCCTTGCCGCGATCGCGCATGGCATACAGCAGCGTCGTGAGCACGCGCGCGCCGGACGCGCCGATCGGATGCCCCAGCGCGATGGCCCCCCCGTTCACGTTGACGCGGTCCCAGTCCCAGCCGAGGGCGCGCCCATCGGCGAGGGCCTGGACGGCGAACGCCTCGTTCGCTTCGATGAGGTCGTAGTCGCCGATGCTCGTCCCGGCTTTCTTCATCAAGTTCTGGACCGCGACGATCGGCGCCAAGAAGAGGTCTTTCGGCTCTCCCCCTCCGGTCGCATAGCCGGTGACCTTCGCGAGGGGTGTCAGGCCATGCGACTTCGCGAACGCGAGCGATGTGACGACCAGTGCGCTGGCCGCGTCGTTCAGCCCCGGGGCGTTCCCGGGGGTGACCGAGCCCGCCTTCTCAAAGGACGGCTTCAGCGCCGCCAAAGCTTCGAGGCTCGTGTCTTTGCGGGGCCCCTCGTCCTTGTCGATCACCGTGGGGCCTCTCTTTCCGGGGATCTCGACCGGCACCGTTTCCGCTTTGAAGCGGCACGCCTCCATGGCCGCTACGGCCTTCTGATGGCTCGCGAGGGCGAATGCGTCCTGGTCGCCGCGCGACACCCCGGCCTTCGTCGCCGTGTACTCGGCGAGGTTCCCCATGTGCTGGTTGGAGAACGAATCCCACAGGCCGTCGTGGATCATGCCGTCGACGAGGCTCGAGTTCCCCGCTTTGATCCCATTGCGCATTCCATAGAGGTAGTGCGGGGCGTTGGACATCGACTCCATGCCACCCGCGACGACGCACTGCGCGTCGGCCGCCTTGACCGCCTGTGCGGCGAGCATCACGGCTTTGAGTCCCGAGCCGCACACCTTGTTGACGGTGAGGCTCGGGACGGTGCCCGGAAGCCCCGCGTGGATCGCCGCCTGTCGCGCCGGCGCCTGCCCCACCCCGCCCTGCAGCACGTTGCCGAGGATCACTTCATCCACCAGCCCACCGTCGATCCCGGCGCGGCGCACGGCTTCCCGAACGACCAGCGCGCCGAGCTGCGGCGCCGGGAGCGGTGACAACCCGCCCAGGTACTTCCCGATCGCGGTGCGGCAGGCGGAAACAATGACCGGCGTGGTTTCGTGGCTCATGGAACCCCCGAGGAACCTTTCATATTAATGGCGTCAGGGAGCGGGTGCGAACTTCCTCGCCGAGCCGGGCCACAAACTCCGGCGCCGGCATCACAACCTGCTTCTTCCCGGCTCCCCGCACCCGCACCGCCACCGTGCCCGCGTCGGCTTCCCGCTGACCCACGACCGCCAGATAGGGCACTTTCTGTACCTCGCCGTCGCGGATCTTGTAGTTCAGCGTCTCGTTGCGATCGTCGGTGTGAACGCGCAGGCCCGCACGGCGGAGCTGCTCGGCCACCTGGCGCGCGGCGTCGAGCTGGGCGTCGGCGATCGGCAGCACGCGCACCTGGTCGGGGCTCAGCCACAGCGGGAACGCTCCGGCGAAGTGCTCGATCAGGAACCCGATGAAGCGCTCGAGCGTGCCGTAGATCGCGCGATGCATCATGACCGTCCGGTGCGGCCGGTTGTCGGCGCCGGTGTACTCGAGCTGGAAGCGCTCGGGGAGCGCATAGTCGAGCTGAATGGTGGCGCCCTGCCACTCGCGGCCGATTGCGTCGTTGAACTTGATGTCGATCTTGGGGCCATAGAAGGCGCCACCGCCCTGGTCGAGGCGAAAGGTGCTGTCGCGGCGTTTCAATGCTCCCTCGAGCGCGCGCTCGGCCACCTCCCACTGCGCGTCACTGCCGAGCTTCTTGTCGGGTCGCGTGGCGAGATCGTAGCGGTACTCGATGCCGAACGTCTTGCCGAGCACCAGCTCGACGATGTCGAGCAGCGCGAACACTTCCTCCTCGATCTGGTCCTCGCGCAGGAAGATGTGCGCGTCGTCCATCGTGAGCCCGCGCACGCGCAGCATCCCGTGCAACGTCCCCGACCGCTCGTTGCGGTACACGTTGGCGATCTCGGCGAGGCGGATGGGGAGGTCGCGGTAGCTGCGTTGTTGCGCGGCATAGACCAGAATGTGCATCGGGCAGTTCATCGGCTTTACCCGGTAGCGCACATCCTCCGTCTCCCCTTCACCCGCGGCCATCGCGGGAAACTGGTTGTCGCTGTAGAGCGGCAAGTGCCCCGAGCGCAGGAACAGCTGCTCGCGCGTCACGTGCGGGGTGTACACCAGCTGGTAGCCGCGCTCCAGGACCACGTCCTCGATGAAGCGCCGCAGCTGGAACTGCAGCATGGCGCCCTTGGGGTGCCAGAAGATGAGCCCCGGCCCCACATCCTCCTGGATCGAAAACAGATCGAGCAGTTTGCCGAGCACGCGGTGATCGCGCTTCTTCGCCTCTTCGAGGCGGTGCAGGTAGGCATCGAGGTCGGCCTTCGTGAACCACGCCGTGCCGTAGATGCGCTGCAGCATTTGGCGCCGTTCGTCTCCGCGCCAGTACGCCCCGGCCCCGTGCAGCAGCTTGACGTGCTTGATCTTCCCCGTGCTCGCGACGTGCGGGCCGCGGCACAGGTCCACGAACGGGCCGTCGGTGTACACCGA
>JBOHST010000121.1:0-7852 GCA_050733375.1 Gemmatimonadales bacterium | reverse complement strand
CGGGGGAGCATGACAAAGGCAACCTCGCGCGGGCCCTGGCGAAATACGACATCGGCTACCCCAACGCGCAGGACAACGACCGGCGCACCTGGGATGCCTACGGCATCCGCTACTGGCCGAGCTTCGTGCTGATCGACAAGCAGGGGAACATCCGCTACAGAGGATACGGGGAGTTTCACCGTGACGACGCCGACTTCCGCACCTGGGATGGGCGAATCCGGGAGCTCCTCGCCGAATGAGCCGCGGCACGGCGCTGCTCCTGTTGGTCACTGTGGCTGCGTGCCGCCCGGCCGTCCCGTTCCGGCTGGCGGTCGAGCGTGTGCCTGGGCTCGCGCGGTTCGTGCTCGTCGGGGTGCCCGGGACGCGCATCAATGCGCGGCTCAAGCCGGCTTTGGAGCTCGAGCACGGGGTGGTGCTGCGGTTCGATTCGCCTCACCTCACACCGGACTCTGCGTATTTCGCCGGCGCCCCCACGGTGGCGGCCTCGCTCCGTGAGGGCGCCCAGCGCGGTGTTGTACGGGCGAGCGTCTGTCCTGCGGGCGAGAAGCTCTGCCGCAGCTTTGCGTTGACTGTACGGTTCTAGGTTTTTCTCAGAAACCAATCACTCCTTGATCTTTCAATCAACTCGGGAGCACGACGATCATGAATGCCACTTGGAATATCTCGCTCTCAGCCGGGCTCGCACTCGCGCTCGCTGCCTGTTCGGACACCGGCCAGGTCACCGAACCCCGCGCTAACCTTGAGGCGGCCTTCAGCCAGCGAGCGGAGCAAGCGGAGGAAGCGGGGAGCCGCGCCGGCGCCGTCTACGCGGCCACCAACGATGCCCAGGGCAACGAAGTGCTGGTATTCGCCCGCGCGGCGGACGGCAGCCTTTCCGGGCCCCAGGCTTTCGCCACCGGGGGTCGGGGCAGCGGTGGAGGGCTCGGCAACCAGGACGGCGTGGTCCTGAACCGTGACAACCAGCGGCTGTTCGTGGTGAACGCCGGCAGCAACGATCTCTCGATGTTCGCCGTGCGATCGAATGGGCTCGAGCTGCTCGATCGAGTTCCTTCGGGCGGCGCGCGGCCGGTCAGTGTCGCCGTGCGTCGGGAGCTGGTCTACGTCCTCAACGCAGGTGGATCGGGCAACGTCGCCGGGTTCGCCGTCGCCGGCAACAAGCTCCTGCCTCTCGTCAACTCCACACGCCCCCTGAGCAGCACCAGCGCGGGCGCCGCGCAGGTGTCGTTCGATCCGGAAGGTCGCCTGCTCGTAGTCACGGAAAAGGCCACCAACAAGATCAGCACTTACACGATCGGGAACGACGGGCTCACCGCCGGCCCGACAGTGCAGGCTTCGGTCGGGGCGACGCCGTTCGGCTTCGCGTTCAGCGATAGAGGGATCCTGGTCGTGTCGGAGGCATTCGGTGGGGCGCCGGACGCCAGTGCCCTCTCGTCCTACCGGGTGGGCGCCGGGGGCGCCTTGAGCGTGGTGAGCCCGTCGGTCGGCACGACGGAGAGCGCGGCCTGCTGGGTCGTGATCACGACGAACGGCCGGTTCGCCTACACCTCGAACACCGGCAGTGGAACGATCTCGGGCTACGCCATCGGCCGCGACGGGAGCCTGCTCATTCTCGACTCCGACGGCGTGACCGCGACCACCGGCGCCGGTCCGATCGACCTCGCCCTGACGAACAACAGTCGCTTCCTCTACTCACTGGACAGCGGCTCCGGGACGATCAGTGCCTTCCGCGTGGAGGCCGATGGCCGGCTGACGGCGCTCCCCGGCGTTGCCGGCCTTCCTGGCGGCGCGAACGGGCTGGCGGCTAGGTAGGATGTACGAGACGGTCAGGGGGTCGCGGGTCTCCGCGATCCCCTGGCCTCTCAGGCGCGCCTCGGCCGCGATGATGGGACCATCGCCGGAATCCCGTGCCGCTGCTCGTGGCGTATCCATACCAGTCACGTACGAACGCTGCCCGCCTTACGCGCGGGAGGTTCCCGTCCCGAGGACCGTACCATGATGCTGGCAGAGCGCACCCGCCTGCACATTCCCGAGTTTCACTGTTTTTCCGACGACGGCCTGAGCTACGTCGTGGACTCGGAGGCGCCCAACTGGATCGCGCTCGAGTCGGACGGCCGAGCGGTGCTCGACATCGTCGCCCAGGGGGCCGGCCGGCTGACGTTCGGCGAGCTCGTGGCCCGCTACGCCGGCCTGCGCGGATTCGAAACGGGAAAGGCGTGGCTCCACGTCCACGACTTCCTGGCCGCGCTCGCCCGTGTGGGGATGCTCTCGGACCGGCCCTTCGCTCGGGCGCCCTATCCCGGACGGGCGGCGCTGATCCAGCCCCAGGGTTTGCGCGAGCTCTGGATCCAGATCAACAACGCCTGCAACCTGGCCTGCGGGCACTGCTTGGTGACGTCGGGGCCCGGCGAGGCCCCTGGACTACCGCTCGAGACGCTCCGCATGATCGTGGATCGCGCGGCCGAGCTTGGCCTTGAGCGACTCTATGTCACGGGGGGAGAGCCGTTCATCCGAAAGGATCTCGGCGGGCTCCTGCGGCACGCGACGGAGCAGCGCGGGCTTGAGGTGATCGTGCTCACGAACGCGACCGTGTTCCGGGGCGCCATCCGCCGCGGCCTGGAGGTGCTCGACCGCGGGCGCGTGCGCTTTCAGGTCTCCCTCGACGGGGCGCGAGCCGAAACGCATGACGCCATCCGCGGGCGCGGCACCTTCGCGCTGGCCCGCGACGGCGCGCGGCTCCTTGCCGACTGCGGATTCGAGGTCTCGCTCACGACGGTGACGACGCGGCACAACCTCGACGAGCTGCCGGCCCTCGCCCACATCGCGGCTGCGGTGGGCGCCAGCAGCCTGCACCTGATGTGGCCGCACCGCCGCGGGCGCGCCGCCGCGAGTCGCAACGGCTTCTTCCCCGAGATCCCCGACCTGCTGCGGGCGGTAGCGAGGACCATTCCCTCGGCGGAGGCCGCGGGCGTCCAGCTCGACAATCTGGAATCGGTCAAGCGCCGCGTGAACGGCGTGCCGGGCGTGAAGTACGATCTGGGCAACGGAGCGTGGGACTCGCTCTGCGTGTACGCCGATGGGTCGGTCTACCCGACCGCCGCGCTGGCGAACGAACCGGCCCTGCGCTGCGGCGACGCGACGCGGGAGGACGTCGGCCGCATCCTCGAGGCGTCCCCCGTGGTCCGGCGGCTGCGCGAGACGACGCTCGCGCGCAAGCCATCGATCCAAGACGACCCGTTCCGCTTCCTCACGGGCGGCGGCGATTGGGAGCACGCCTGGTGCTTCTCGGGGGGCGACCCCCTCGCCGCCGACCCGTACTACCCGGTCGCGCTCGAGCTCGTGCGGCGCGTAATGATCACGCTCGGTCGCGAGAAGCGCGGCCGGCGCAACCGCCGCTCGGGATATGGCGCGCCGCTGGTGCTGCACGCGATGGGCGAGGGGGCCATCGCCTGCGGCACGGCGGACGGCGCCCTGGCCGAGCAGCCCGTTCTCACCCTGCATTCGAACTGCGTGTTGTCGTTCGACGTGGACAAGCCGCGGGCCAAGGTGCGGGAGTACTACGCCGCGGCCGCCGAGCAGCCCAACGCGGATCTGTGCTGCCCCACCAAATACGATGCCGGGGCGGTCGCCCACATCCCGCAAGACGTGCTCGACCGGTTCTACGGGTGCGGGTCGCCGATGCTGAGCGCGGGCATTAAACCCGGTGAGACGGTCGTAGACCTGGGCTCCGGGGTGGGGATCGACGTGTTCATCGCGGCGAAGCTCGTCGGGTCGGGCGGGAAGGCGATCGGCGTGGACATGACCGACGCGATGCTCGCCGTGGCGAACGAGAACCAGCCGAACGTCGCCGCAGCCCTGGGATACGACGTCGTGGAGTTTCGCAAGGGTTATCTCGAGCAGATCCCCATCGGCTCGAAGACCGTGGATGTCATCACGTCCAACTGCGTGGTGAACCTGTCCCCCGACAAGTCGCGGGTATTCGAGGAGATGTGGCGGATTCTCAAGGACCACGGCCGTATCGTCGTTTCCGACATCGTGAGCGAGACCGACGTGCCGCCGCACCTCAAGGTGAACCCGCGCCTGTGGGGGGAATGCCTGGTGGGCGCGCTCACGCAGCAGCAGTTCCTCTCCCGGCTCGAGCAGGCGGGATTCTACGGACTCACCGTCCTGAGGAAAGCCTACTGGAAGGACGTCGAGGGCTACCCGTTCTTCTCGATCACGGTGCAGGGCTTCAAATACGAGAAGGCCGCCGGTTGCGTCTACAAGGGCCACCGCGCCGTCTATCTCGGCCCGGGGAAGGCGTTCGTCGACGAAGAGGGCCATCTGTTCCCGCGCAACGAGCCGTACGAGGTCTGCACCGACACGGTGGCGAAGCTCTCGCGGCCGCCGTATCAGGGGTTGTTCGCGCTGCTCGAGCCCGGGGAGGAGCGGGCGGGCTACGCCTGCTGCGGTCCGGAGGGAGGGTGCTGCTGATGGCGGCGTCGCTGTTGATCCTCCTGACGCTGAGTGTCGCGTGCGCCAACGGCGCCAACGACGTCTCCAAGGGCATCGCGACCCTTGTGGGAGCGGGCGTGACGAGCCACCGCCGAGCCATCCTGTGGGGGACTGTGTGGACCGTCGCAGGCGGTGTGGCGGCGGCATTCGCGTCGCAGGGGCTCGTCGCAGTGTTCTCGGGGAAAGGGGTCCTCGCGGTGGCTCCCACGGGACATGCGTTTCTCATGGCCATCGCGGTCGGCGCCACTGCTTGGCTGGTCGTCGCGACGAGGACCGGGATGCCGGTCTCGACCACGCATGCGCTGGTGGGCGGCCTGGTGGGCGCAGGGGTCGCGGCACAGGGCGTGGCGGGCGTGCAGTGGGCCGTCGTGGCGACCAAAACCGCGATCCCGCTCGCGGTGTCGCCGCTCGTCGCGCTGGCGCTCATGATCGGCACCTACCCGCTGATCCGGCTCGCATTCCGCCGCCTGAACCGGTATTGCGTCTGCGTCGAGCGCCAGGAGGCCATGATCCTTGGTGCTGGGTCCGCCGCCGCGCTCACGGGTGGGTCGTCGCTGCGGGTGATCGCCGGAGCCGACTGCCCGAGCGCGGTAGTGGCACGGGTGAACGCGATGGATTCGATGCACTGGCTGACGTCGGGCGCGACGAGCTTCTTCCGGGGCATGAACGATACGCCGAAGATCCTGGCGCTGGGCGCCATAGCGGCCGCGGCCACGGGGCTCGCCGCCGAGGGGCTGTACGTGCTGGTCGCGCTCGCGATGGGCGCAGGGAGTTACTTCGCCGGGCGGCGGGTGACCGACACCCTGGCCGGGAGGGTCACCACGATCGCGCACGACGACGGCTTCGCGGCCAATCTCGTGACGTCGGCACTCGTCGGCCTCGCGTCGTTCTACGCGCTGCCCGTCTCCACGACGCATGTTTCGACGGGCGCCATCATGGGCGTCGGCGTGCGGAAGCGTGACGTGCGCTGGCGGATGGTGCGAGACATGCTGCTCGCGTGGGTCGTGACCCTCCCGGTCGCGGGGATCATTGCGGGTCTGGCGTACGTCGCATTCAGCCGCCCAGGCTAGCGGAATGCCGACCCACGACATCGTGATCATCGGCGGGGGCACGGCCGGCCTCGTCACGGCGGCCGGCGCCGCCGCCCTTGGCGCCAAGGCGGCCCTGATCGAGCGCGAGGCGCTGGGCGGGGATTGTCTGTGGACAGGGTGCGTGCCCTCCAAGGCGCTGATCGCCTACGCCCGCAAACGCCAGATGACCGGGAAGGGAACCTGGGACGACGCGGTCGCCTGGCTGCGCTCGGCGCGCACGCGCATCGCGCAGCACGACGACCCGGAGCGCTTCCGTGGGATGGGCGTGGACGTCATCCTCTCACCCGCCCGCCTCGCAGGTCCGGGGCGAGTCGAGGTGGACGGCCGGCTGCTCCAGACCAAGCGCATCGTGCTCGCCATGGGCTCCTCGCCGGCCGTGCCGCCGATCCCGGGACTCGCCGACGTCGGCTACCTCACCCACGTGACGGCGTTCGAGCACCCGGTGCTGCCCGGCAGCATGATCATGCTGGGCGGCGGGCCGATTGGGCTCGAGTTCGCCCAGACCTATGCCCGGCTTGGCGCGCGCGTGACGGTTCTCGAGATGCTGCCCGAAGTACTCCCGAAGGAGGATCCCGAAGCGGGGCAGGTCATCCGCGAGCGGCTGATGGCTGAAGGGGTCACGGTCCTCACCAGGTTCCACGCCGCCAGGGTGACCCGCGACGGAACACAGAAGGTCGTCTGCGGGGCGGATGGTGAGCGGGTCGTCGCGGATGAGATCTTTGTGTCCGCCGGGCGCCGCCCCAACACGCGCGAGGCGGAACCCGAGCGAGGAGGCGTCGAGCTCGACGGCGGCGCGGTTCGGGTCAACGCCAGGCTCCAGGCGACCGTGCCGGGCGTCTGGGCCGCGGGTGACGTCGCGGGCGGGCTCCAGTTCACCCACGTCGCGGAGTACATGGCGAAGGTCGTGGTTCAGAACGCGCTCACCCCGCTCAAGACCAGAGTGGATTACCGCGTCGTTCCCTGGGTGACGTTCACCGACCCCGAGGTCGCGCGGGTCGGCCTGACGGCCGGCGAGGCCGTCGCGGCGGGAGAGCGCGTCGAGATCTATCGCTACGGCTTCACCGATCTCGATCGCGCGATTGCCGACGGCGCGACCGCGGGGTTCTGCAAGGTGGTCGCGCGCCGGAACGGGGAAATCCGCGGGGCGACCATCGTCGGCCGGGGTGCAGGGGAGCTGATCATGGAATTCGTGCTCGCGATGCGGCACGGCATCCGGCTGCCCGCCTTGGCCCGGGACATCCACCCGTACCCGACCATGAGCGAGATCGTGAAGCGGACCGCCGATGGGTGGTACCGCGCGAGGTACACGGACACCCCGCGGGGACGCCTGCTGCGGCGTGTGATCCGGTGGTGGCTGTGAGCCCTCGCGCGCATGGAGTGCTCAAGCTCGCTGCCCTGATCGGATTGCTCGTCGCGGCGGCGCTCGTGCTGCGCGCGTCCCCCGCGCGCGATCTCGTGACCCTCCAGGGCGTCGGCCGCCTGATCGACGGCCTGCGCGCCGCCTGGTGGGCCCCGCTCGCCTTCGTCGCGGCCTACGTGACCGCCTGCGCATTCGCGTTCTCCGGCGCCCTGCTCACGCTCGCGGGCGGGGCAGTGTTCGGATTCTGGTGGGGCGCGCTGCTCAATACGATCGGGGCGAACCTCGGGGCATGGGCGGCGTTCGGGCTGGCGCGGCTGCTCGGCCGAGAGGCGCTACAGGGACTGCTCGGCCAGCGTCTCGCGGGCCTCGATCGCGTCGCCCAGCAGTCGGGCTTCGCCTGGTTGACACGGCTGCGGCTCATCCCCATCGTGCCGTTCAACCTGCTTAACTTCGCCTCGGGCCTGACGGCATTGCCCTGGCGCACGTACGCTGCGGCGACCGCCCTGGGCATCCTGCCGGGCACCCTCGTGTACACGTTCTTCGCGGACGCCCTGCTCGCGGGAGGGCGCGAGGCGAGCCAACAGGCGTTCGTTCGCGTGGTGATCGCGGGCGGCCTGCTCGTGCTGCTCAGCTTCGTTCCAACCGTCGCGCGCAAACTCGGATGGGTGGCGGTGGTAACGCTGGCGTTGTCACCCGGCGGCGCGCGCGCCCAGGGCCTCGTTGACCACACGGCGTTCACGGCGATCCTCCGCGACCACGTACGCGGTTCGCTCGTGGACTACGCGGGGCTGCAGCGCGATTCCGCGCGACTGGGCACGTATCTCGATCAACTCGCCGGGGTCGATGCCGCCACGCTGACAGAAGCGGGCCGCGACGCGCGACTCGCGTTCTGGATCAACGCCTACAACGC